>JAIRZN010000039.1 GCA_031267205.1 Tannerellaceae bacterium
GTGGAGCTGATGATGAAAGGTGAGAAGAAATACGGAGTAGTCACCCAGATGGGCAACCAGGGGCACTCTGACGCCAACTATTTCCAGTTTAAAGCCTGGCATGAAGCCGGTATCATCAAAGACGTTACGGCAGTTACCGCCCACATGAACAACTCGCGCCGCTGGCACGAATTGGATCCGAAAATCACCCGTTTCCCCGCCGCCGAACCATTACCGCAGACGCTCGAATGGGACACATGGCTGGGCGTTGTCAAACATCATGACTACAACCCTGATTTCGTGAACGGACAATGGCGTTGCTGGTATGACTTCGGAATGGGCGCTTTGGGCGACTGGGGGGCGCATATATTGGACACTATTCATCAATTCCTGGATTTGGGATTGCCGTATGAAATCAATCCAACCTATCTTAAAGATCATAATCCGTTCTTCTTCCCCATGTCGTCGACTATCCTGTTTAAATTCCCGGAACGGGGAAAGATGCCGGCCGTAGATGTAACCTGGTATGACGGACTTGACAATATACCGGCAGTGCCGGAAGGATACGGCATATCGGAAATAGACCCCAATATCCCGTCCGTAGCAGGAGGGAAGATACAGCCCATGAAACTTAATCCGGGGAAAGAGATTTATACGAAAACGCTGACCTTCAAAGGCGGCTCACACGGCAGCATACTGTCAATTATCCCGGAAGCAAAGGCTAAGGAAATGGCGCCACGTCTGCCGGAAATACCCAAAAGCCCGTCGAATCACTACGCTAACTTCTTGCTTAGTTGCATGGGCAAGGAGAAACCCCGCTCGCCATTCTCCATTGCCGGACCTTTGAGTCAGGTATTCTGCCTTGGCGTACTTAGCCAGCAACTAGGCGAAAAGCTATTGTTCGACAGGGAAACCAAACGAATTACCAACAATGCCTTCGCCAACCAAATGCTCTTTGGAGACCTTCCGAGGAAAGGATGGGAAGACTACTATAAAATCTAGTCTATCCACCGTTAATTCATACGAAGGCGCAGATTTTGCAGATTGCAGAATCCGCGCCTTTTTTATTGCTCATGGTATAGTTTCGGGAAATTTGCGTAAGTTTGCGGAGCTTGTTTTAAAAAGATAATTACGCTATATGGAGTTTGAAGATTTTAAAGCGGAAGGATATAACAAAACCCCATCTTCTTCGGAAATGAATGAAGATGAATTTGAAGCTTACGAAAAACATTCGGATTATAAAACGCCGGGAAATGATGATAAAATAGTCTACCATCTTTCCGGGATGTATAAAAACTGGTTCCTTGATTACGCTTCTTATGTCATTCTCGAACGCGCCGTTCCACATATCAATGACGGACTGAAACCTGTACAACGCCGCATCCTGCACTCCATGAAACGCTTAGACGACGGACGCTACAACAAGGTTGCCAATATCGTAGGACATACCATGCAATTTCATCCCCACGGAGATGCCTCGATAGGTGATGCGCTGGTTCAGTTAGGCCAAAAAGACTTGCTCATCGACTGCCAGGGAAACTGGGGTAACATACTCACAGGCGACGGCGCTGCCGCTTCCCGTTATATAGAAGCAAGACTCTCAGGCTTTGCGCTCGAGACGATTTTCAACCCGAAAACAACGCTGTGGCAGCCCTCTTATGACGGACGAAACAAAGAACCTGTAACTCTGCCGGTAAAATTCCCTTTACTATTGGCGCAAGGAGTGGAAGGCATCGCCGTAGGCCTTTCCTCAAAGATTCTTCCACATAATTTCAACGAACTGTTAGACGCTTCCATCGCCTGCCTGAAAGGCGAATCATTCATATTGTATCCCGACTTCCAGACAGGAGGGTATATTGATGTCGGCAGATACAATGACGGCGAAAGGGGCGGATCGGTGAAGGTTCGCGCAAAAATCAGCAAGCTTGATTCCAGGACGCTCGTCATCAGTGAAGTCCCATACGGAAGAACAACCTCCTCGCTGATCGAATCCATCCTCAAGGCCAATGACAAGGGGAAAATAAAAATAAAAAAAGTCGACGATAACACTGCCGGAAGCGTAGAGATACTAATACACCTGATGCCGGGAACTTCGCCGGATAAAACCATCGACGCATTATATGCGTTCTCGGATTGCGAAGTAAGCATCTCGCCCAATTGTTGCATCATTAAGGACAAAAAGCCCCATTTCCTCGCCGTTAGCGATGTATTGCGCCATTCTGCCGATAACACCCTCGCTTTGTTGCGCTCTGAATTGGAAATACAGAAAGCGGAAAAAGAAGAAACGCTCTTCTTTGCCTCGCTGGAGAAAATTTTCATAGAGGAACGCATATATAAAGACAAGGAATTTGAGAATGCCAAAAGCATGGATAGGGCAGTTGCCCACATAAACCTGCGCCTCGAACCTTTTAAAGAAAGCCTTATCCGCGACATAACGCGCGACGACATCCTGCGCCTTATGGAAATCAAGATGGGACGCATACTAAAATTCAATTCGGATAAAAGCAACGCCCTGATTGTCCAGATAAAGAAAGACATCAAGCAGATAGACCATCATTTGAAAAATATCGTCGCATACACTATCGGATGGTTTGCCGGTCTGAAAGAAAAATACGGCGCAAATTATCCGCGCAGAACGGAGATACGCAACCTGGACGCCATAGAAGCCGTGAAAGTAGTGGAGGCCAACGAAAAACTATATATAAACCGGGCGGAAGGATTCATCGGCATGTCACTTAAAAAAGACGAATTTGTCTGCAACTGCTC
The DNA here is from genome assembly GCA_031267205.1 of Tannerellaceae bacterium. GTDB lineage: Bacteria > Bacteroidota > Bacteroidia > Bacteroidales > Tannerellaceae > DFXE01. The sequence continues at coordinate 2,746 of JAIRZN010000039.1, forward strand.
GGACATGGATGATATTATCATCTTCTACCGCACCGGAGTTTATAAAATCGTGAGGGTGGCTGACAAAATGTTTATAGGGAAAGACGTCATACACCTCAACGTCTTTTCGCGAAACGACAACAGGACAATCTACAACGTAGTCTACCGGGACGGCAAAATGGGAGCCAATTTTATCAAACGTTTTAATGTCACCGGTATCAACAGGGACAAGGAATACTTCCTCACCAAAGGCACGGAAGGCTCGCGTATATTGTACTTCAGCGTCAATCCCAATGGAGAGGCCGAAACAATAAAGGTTATCCTCAAACCCAAGCCCCGGCAAAAACTGCTTGTCTTTGAAAAAGACTTCAGCGAAGTAGGCATAAAAGCACGCAACGCAATGGGCAACATACTGACAAAAGCCGAAATACACAAGATAACCCTCAAGCAAAAAGGACGATCCACACTCGGCGGCAGGTTAGTATGGTTCGACTGGACCGTATTGCGCCTCAACTACGACGGACGGGGAGATGAACTGGGCGAATTTCAATCCGACAACCTGATACTCGTTGTCCTGCGGAACGGCGATTTCTATACCACCAATTTCGACCTCAGCAATCATTACGAAGACAACATACTGACAATAGAAAAATATAACCCCTCAAAGATATGGACAGCCGTTTTCTTTGACGCAGACCAAGGATACCGCTACCTGAAACGTTTCCAGTTGGAAGATATAAATAACCGCAAGCAGAACTTTGTCAGCGACAATCCGGACAGCCGGCTCTTCCTGCTCACGGACGAACTTTACCCGCGAATAGAAGTCGTCTTCGGAGGAAACGACGCCACACGCGAACCCTTGATTATAGACGTAGAAGAGTTTATCAAGGTGAAAAGCTTCAAGGCAAGAGGCAAACGCATATCCTCACACGAAATACAAACCATAAACGAACTGGAACCTATACGATGCACCTCTGATACCGAACCCGCTCCCGAAAAGCCGGAGCCTGAAATCAAAGAAGAAAAAGGACAAGAGCCGGAACAGGTAAAAAGCAACTCGGACATCATTGACGAAATTACCGGGCAGATGAAATTATTTGACGAATAAGCGATGAAAAAACTTATCGTATGCCTGAGTCTCGTCTCTTGCCCGCTATCCGCACAATTCAACAGCGAAACAGTTCAACGCGGAATGAACGAAGGAACGTTAGTCGGGTTAGGCACATCATCAGTAAAAGACACCTACCTTTCGCCCTTCACCTACACCGGTTGGGGAGCGCGCATCTTTAACGAACGAATGACCCTGCTCCGCAATATGCGCTTCTCCCGGCAACAAATAATCAGCGTAGACATATCATCCACCAAGAATCCGGCAGAGAATGTCAACGACTTCGGAGCCTTCGTCGATTATACCTTAGCATATCACTATCGCGTCCCCACGGGGGCGAACTTCCGCTTCCTGCCCGGAGCATTCGCCCATCTGATGGGAGGCTTTATATATAATACGCGCAACGGGAACAACCCCCTATCCGCAAAAATTGACATCGACGCAGGGTTTTCCATCATCATGTTTCACACTTTCCGGATGAACAAATACCCCATCATACTGCGCTATCAGGGAGAAATACCTTTCGCAGGCGTATTCTTCTCGCCTCCTTATAAGAGCTCATATTATGAAATCTTCAACGAAGGAAACACCTCGCATATCATCGCATTGAACTCTTTCCATAACAAGATGGCGCTGAGAAACTACGTCTCGCTGGATATTCCTGTCCACAACGCTACGCTTCGCTTTGGATACTTGAACGGTTTCTATTATTCAAATAAAAATTTTCTTGAAACACGAATCTTTTCCAATACGTTTATGATTGGATGGGTTAAAAATTTTGTGCTGCTATGAAACGGTATCCGGCAAAGGCTTTCATTTTTTACATCTGCCTAACGGCAGTAAGCTGCTTACTTAGCTGCGAGATGGAGGATGAATTTGACGACTCTCCTGAAAAGAACTTTGAGGCCTGCTGGCAGATATTGAACGATAATTACTGCTTCTTCGACTATAAGCAAATAGATTGGGACGCTATACATGATAAGTACATGCCCATGATTCATGATGCAACCGACGAGCGGGAATTGTTTCAGATATTATCGTCGATGACTCAGGAATTGCAGGACGGACATGTGAATGTGATATCAAAATATTTCTACTCCACTTACGACGGATGGTTTCAGTCCTATCCCTCCAACTTTGACTGGAATATCATACAGAATTATTACCGCGATGGGCAACGCGCAGGCTATTACGACGAAATACGCTATGCCGGCCTATCCGGCAACAGGATCGGTTACATCTATTACGGTAGCTTCAATGAAAGTATACTGGAGTCGGAATTAAATAAAATATTCGACTCCTTCAAAGAATGTAAAGGCCTCATTATCGACGTCCGGGACAACGGTGGCGGTTCGTTGACCAACTCCGACCGTTTAGCCTCACGTTTCCTCGACCAAAAAACACTCTGCGGATATATCCAGCACAAAACAGGAAAAGGGCATCAAGACTTCTCCAAACCATATCCGCTATACCTGGAGCCTTCCCACGGCGATTTATGGCTCAAGCCCGTCATTGTATTAACCAACCGGAGGTGTTTCAGCGCAGCGAATAATTTCGTCAGCAAGATGCACGTACTACCTAACGTACAGACATTAGGAGGCAGCACAGGAGGCGGTAGCGGATTCCCGTTCACATCGGAATTACCCAACGGATGGCGCATACGTTTCTCAACCAGCCCTATATTAGACATCAACAAACAACATACCGAATTCGGCATCGAACCTGACATACTCGTCGCCTTAGCCTCCGAAGATGTGGAAAAAGGAGAAGACACCCTGATAGAAAAAGCCGTCCGGTTATTATTATCAACAGACTCCACACAATCAAAATAACCGAGGTCGGCGCATCTAATTGACGAAAAATAACTAAGAGGACTTCCGCAAGACGTTTTCTTGGAGAAGATGCAGCTTTTCTGAAAATTATCGATGAACTTAGATGCGTCGGCCCTGGTAATGAGCGGCGACCGGTTTCGGGAGCGGGAAATTTTTCGTACCTTTGTTAGGTTTTTTAATAATAACAGTATGAGTGAAGAAATTAAGAATACGAGTGAAGCGTACTCGGCGGACAGTATACAGGTTCTCGAAGGCTTGGAGGCGGTGCGGAAGAGGCCGGCGATGTATATCGGCGACATCAGTGAAAAGGGTTTGCATCATTTAGTTTACGAAGTAGTCGACAACTCAATCGACGAGGCCCTGGCCGGGTATTGTACGAACATCGACGTGACGATAAACGAGGACAATTCCGTGAAAGTAGTAGACAACGGGCGCGGTATCCCGGTGGATTTCCACGAGAAAGAAGGCAAATCGGCCCTCGAAGTGGTGCTGACCGTACTGCACGCGGGCGGGAAGTTCGACAAGGGCAGTTACAAGGTTTCGGGCGGCCTGCACGGTGTCGGCGTGTCCTGCGTCAACGGACTTTCGAGCTACCTGAGGGCAGAAGTATGTCGTGACGGCAAAGTTTATATGATGGACTTCTCCTGCGGGCAGAAACTGCACGAATTGGAGGTAACGGGCGAATCGGTCTCGACAGGCACAACGATTACGTTCCTCCCCGACAATTCCATATTCACAGTCCTGGAATATCGCTACGACATCCTGGCCACGCGCTTGCGCGAACTGGCATTCCTGAACGCCGGCGTCACGCTGACGCTCACCGACAGGCGCGTAATGAAGGAAGACGGCGTCTACCGGACGGAAACTTTCCTGTCGGAAGAAGGGCTAAAGGAATTTGTCCGCTACATCGACCATTCAAAAGAAAAACTGATACCGGACGTGATACATATCGTCACCGAAAAGCAGGGCGTGCCCGTAGAGGTGGCCATGACCTACAATACATCGTACAACGAGAGCGTATACTCCTACGTCAACGATATTAACACCATCGAAGGCGGCACCCACCTGTCAGGATTCCGCCGCGCCCTCACACGGACGCTTAAGAAGTATGCCGAAGACGCGAAACTGCTCGAAAAGGCTAAGGTGGAGATTCAGGGCGACGATTTCCGCGAGGGACTGACCGCCGTAATCTCCATCAAGGTTGCGGAGCCTCAGTTTGAGGGCCAGACAAAGACCAAACTGGGCAACAGCGAAGTGACAGGGGCTGTGGATATGGCCGTAGGCGAGGCTCTGGGTTATTACCTGGAGGAACATCCGAAGGAAGCCAAGATCATCGTCGACAAGGTCATACTGGCGGCCCAGGCGCGGCAGGCGGCCCGTAAAGCGCGTGAATTAGTGCAACGCAAGTCGCCCATGAGCGGCGGCGGACTTCCGGGAAAACTTGCCGACTGCTCGTCGCGCATAGCGGAAGACTGCGAGCTGTTCCTCGTCGAGGGCGACTCGGCCGGCGGTACGGCGAAGCAAGGGCGCGATCGCATGTTCCAGGCCATACTCCCGCTGCGCGGTAAGATACTTAACGTCGAGAAAGCGATGGAACACAAGATATTCGAAAGCGAAGAGATACAAAACATCTTCCGCGCCATGGGCGTCTCGATAGGAACGGAAGAAGACCCGAAGGAGTTGAACCTTGTCAAACTGAGATACCACAAGATTATCATCATGACCGATGCCGACGTCGACGGCAGCCATATCGCAACGCTGATACTGACCTTCTTCTTCCGACGTATGCGCGCGCTGATCAACAACGGCTACGTATATCTCGCAACACCGCCACTGTACCTGTGCAAGAAGGGTAAGACGGAAGAATACTGCTGGACGGACCAGCAGCGGCAGGTTTTTATAGACCGCTACGGAGGCGGGAACGAGAACCAGGTGCACACGCAGCGTTACAAAGGTCTCGGCGAGATGAACGACCATCAGCTTTGGGATACAACCATGAATCCCGAAAACCGTACCCTTAAGCAAATAACCATCGAAAGCGCAGCCGAAGCCGACCAGGTATTCGCTATGCTGATGGGCGAGGAAGTCGCCCCGCGCCGTGAGTTTATCGAAGAAAACGCTACATACGCCAATATAGATGCATAAAATGAGCGACACCTTCCGGCTGCCTGATATGGAGGCTTTACACAGGGAGATAGATGACTTCACCCTGCCTGAGGGCGACCTGCGCACGTTGCCGCGCATCGGTATATCTGCGAACAGGAAGGATGAAACTTCGCGCATTGCAGAGGCCTACGTCGAAGCGGCGCTACGGGCGGGAGGGGCTCCGGTGTTGATACCCGTCATCAACGACATACGGGCTTTGAGCGTCATTGTCGACCGGCTCGACGGATTGCTCATAAGCGGCGGCGGCGACATGAATCCGCTCTATATGAAAGAAGAGCCGACGCCCTCGCTTGGGGACGTGGATACGCTCAGGGATGAATACGACCTTATACTGCTCCGCCTGGCCTTCAACCGCGGGCTGCCCATCTTTGGCATATGCCGAGGGCATCAACTGATAAACGTAGCCTTCGGCGGTAGCCTGTACCAGGACATATATTCGCAGCATGCGAACGCCCTTAAGCATAGCCGGTCTATGTCGCGCGAGCAACCCTCGCACTCCGTCGAGTTGACCGCTGCCGGCAGCCGGCTGTATTCAATCATGAAGAGCGAGCGCATATACGTCAACTCATTCCACCACCAGGCAGTGAAAGAGCCTGCACCCGGATTCATACGGACAGCCCAGTCGCCCGACGGCCTCAACGAGGCTACGGAACACCCGGAATACCCCATCTTGAGCGTACAATGGCATCCTGAAACAATGACGGCGGTCGACAGCCGCATGTTAGACCTGTTCCGCCACCACGTAGACGAGGCCGCACGCTTCGCGAAAGCGAAAGAGCTGCACGCCCGCATACTAACCCTCGACACACATACCGACACACCGATGGCCTACGCCGGAGCTTTCGATCTCGGCAAAAAGACAGGGGGCGCATTCAACCCGCCCTTTACGGAAGCGAAAGTCAGCCTCCCGCTTATGGAACAGGGCCGCCTTGACGCCGTGTTCATGGTAGCATATATCCCGCAGGGAGAACTCACAGACGCAGCCCGCCGCGACGCTTACGATTACGCCCTCGACCGCCTCGCACAGGCGCTCCGGCAAGCTGAGCTATACCCCTCGCGCGTAGGAATCGCCCGCACGCCCGAAGACATCCTCCGCCTCAAAAGGGAAGGCAAGAAGGCCATCGTGCCGGGCGTCGAAAACGGTTACGCCATTGGAAAAGATATAAGCCGGCTGTCCGCGCTCAAGCAATCGGGCGTCTGTTACATGACGCTATGCCATAACGGCTATAATGACATATGCGACTCGTCGTCGGGCACGCCTGAGTGGAATGGCCTCAGTCCGTTCGGCAAGGAGGTAGTCCGCGAGATGAACCGGCTGGGAATAATGATCGACGTCTCACATGCGGCGGAAAGCTCCTTTTATGACGTCCTCCATGAGAGCCGCACTCCGGTGATAGCCTCCCACTCTTCCGCCAGGGCGCTTTGCGACCATCCGCGCAACCTCGCCGACCGGCAGATATGCGAGCTTGCCGCAAAGGGGGGCGTCGTCAATATATGCCTATACGCAGGCTTTTTGAAACAAGGGGCGCAGATGGGAGAGGCTTCGCTTAGCGATGCCGTCCGTCACATCAATTACATTGTGAATCTCGCAGGCATCGACCATATAGGAATAGGCTCGGACTTTGACGGCGGAGGCGAACTCGAAGGCTGCCGCGCGAGCAACGAGCTGATACATCTCACCACGCGCCTGCTTGACGAGGGATATTCCGAAGCGGATATACGTAAAATATGGGGCGAAAACCTGCTCAGGGTCATGGCTGCCGTACAGACGTCCGCATCAATCTGAAAACGTAACAATAAATGCCAAAAGGTAAATTCTACGTAGTCTGGAAAGGACTTAATCCGGGAATATACGACAACTGGGACGACTGTCGCCGGCAAACAGAAGGACAGGTGGGCGCCAAATACAAATCCTTCCTCACACGCGAAGAAGCAGTCGAGGCCTTCGGCAAAGGACATGAAGCATACCTGCGTAACGCCACATACGCAAAGACCGTCCCCTCATGGAAGAAATCAAACGCCCCGGGCAAGCCTATCCTCCAAAGCATAGCCGTAGACGCCGCATGTAGCGGCAATCCGGGCGACATGGAATACCGCGGCGTCTACACAGCCACAGGCGAAGAAATATTCCACATCGGCCCCCTGAAACAGGGAACCAATAACGTCGGGGAATTCCTGGCCCTCGTACACGGACTCGCCCTCCTGAAGCAGAAAAACAGCCGCCTGCCCATCTACTCCGACAGCATGAACGCCATCAAATGGGTAAGGAACAAAAAAAGCAAAACGCTCCTCGAACGCTCGGCAGCTAACCGCCCCATCTTCGAACTCCTCGAACGCGCCGAAAAATGGCTGAAGGAAAACGACTACTCCACCGACATCCTGAAGTGGGAAACCTCCGAATGGGGAGAAATACCGGCCGACTTCGGCAGGAAATAAAACCGCCATGCTAAGCAAGACACAAGGCATCGTACTACACGCCACCCCATACAGCGACACCCGCCTCATAGTACATATATACACCGAAGACTACGGGCGCACCTCCTGCATAGCCGCACGCGCCAAAGACAGGAAAAACTCCCTCCCCAAAGCTCTCTTTACCCCCCTGTCCATTATCGAAATAGAAATGGAACAAAAAAACGGCCGCGACTTCGCACAATTGCGCGAAGTAAAGCTCCTATACCCCTTCGCAAACCTCTTCGCCGACCCCGTGAAGAACGCCCTGGCCCTGTTCGTCGCCGAAGTGCTCTTCCGCGTCGTCAGGGAAACAGCGCCCGACCGACGGCTCTTCGCCTTCCTCACACGCTCCATACACGTGCTCGAAGATACAGGCAACGGCATCGCCAATTTCCACCTCGCCTTCCTGCTACGCCTGCTCGCATACTTAGGCATCTCCCCCAATGCCGACGCCTACCGCGACGGCGTATGGTTTGACATGCAAGACGGCGTATTCGTCGACACCGCGCCCATGCACAAGCACTTCTTAGACAAAGCGGAAAGCCGCATATTAGCGCGCCTGCTACGCATAAGCTACGAAAACATGTCGCTCTACGCCTTTTCCCGCCACCAAAGAATCCTCATACTCAACAAGCTGATAACCTACTACCGCCTCCACCTGCCGGAAGTGCCCGAAATAAAATCGCTACCCATCCTCCAAAGCCTCTTCGACTGATTTCTCTTTGTTTTCCACATACCTTTTCCATTATTTCCACGTTTATATAAACAGTCTGTAATTTCAGCAGGTACTATAACTCAAACAAAAATGAGAAACATATACGCTATATTGCTATTCGTCCTCACCGTCCGCGGAGCCGTAGCCCAGAACGGGGAAGAAGTATTCGCCTTCCTGCGCTACCCCTCGTCGGCAAGGATCGGCGCCATTGGCGGCAACAACGTCTCAATCGTAGAACGAGATCCCTCGACAGCCTTCCACAACCCCGCCTTAGCCGGCCAGGAAATGAGCGGCATGGTCAACCTCAACTACATGAACTTCATGTCCGACATACACCTCGGCAGCGCCCTTTACGCCAAAGCCCTCGGCGAAAACGGAACCTGGGGAGCCGGCGCAAGCTTTATCAGCTACGGCAAATTCAAGCAAACAACGGAAGAAAAACTAATAGCAGGCGAGTTCTCCGTAGAAGACATAAGCCTGAACGCCATGTACTCGCACAACCTCTCCGAACGCTGGCGTGGAGGCCTCGCCATCAAATTCCTCTACTCCTCGTTAGAAAGTTACACCTCCTACGGCCTTGCCGTAGACGCAGGCCTGAGCTATTACGATCCCGAACGCGAACTCTCCTTCGGCCTCGCCCTGAAGAACGCCGGAGCGCAACTCAAGGCCTATTACGACAAACGCCAGGCATTGCCGTGGGACATACAGGCGGGATTCACCAAACGCTTAGAACGCGCCCCCCTACGCCTGTCCCTGACGGCGATATACCTTAATACATGGAACATTGCCGCTATCGAGCACCTCGTCGCGGGAGTAGAATTTGTGCCGTCCGAAAACTTCTGGCTCGCCCTCGGCTACAACCCCAAAGTAAACGCCGACATGAAACTAACGGGCGGCAACGCCCTAAGCGGCTTCTCCGCCGGCTGCGGCGTAAAGATAAAAACCTTCGACATCGGCCTCTCCGTCGCCCGCTACCACCCCTCAGCCATGTCCCTGATGCTCAGCATCTCCCTGATACCGTAACCCTAATCCAAACACCGGCAACCGGATCCCGATATACCGGAAGCATTCGGCAAACTACGCCACGCAGCGCCCCCTCAACCGATCATATAACGCCGCTTGGTGATTTCCGATGGTCGCTTGGGGAAAGCAATGTGCCGTTGGGGGAAAGCAGAGTGCCGTTGGGGGAAAGCAGAGTGCCGTTGGGGGAAAGCAGAGTGCCGTTGGGGGAAAGCAGAGTGCCGTTGGGGGAAAGCAGAG
>JAIRZN010000046.1 GCA_031267205.1 Tannerellaceae bacterium
GGGCATACCTTGTCGGTTATCGACCTCAATACCTTCACGCCGGAGGCCAAGGAGATAGAAGTAACGCTCAATCCGGTGCGCCTTGCGACAAGCAGCCAAGGTGATATATACCTTATCTCGATGGGCAACTACGGCGATATAAGTAGCGCTCTCCAGCGCATCAATCCCGCGACGGGCGAGGCTACCAAGATAGGAGACGGCTCGATCTTTACCATGTCCGGCGATAAATTATACGTCGTATACGCCCCCTGGGGAGCGACCGAAGCGATTTACAAAAAGTATGACGCTCTCACGGGAGCCGTCGAAACGGATGGATTCATCACCGACGGTACGGTGATAAGTAATCCTTCGGCTATCGGTGTAGATCCTTTGGACGGGAAGATATATATCACCGATTCCGCCTACGGCAGCACCTCCACGCTCTATGTTTTCTCCGCCGACGGCAAGTTGGAGACAACGTTGGAGACCGGAGGCTATGATTCAAGCGACATCGTGTTCTACATCAGATGAAATATTGTCTCTTGATACTATCGGTTTGCCTGGTTGCCGCTTGCGGACAGCCGGGCAAACCTTTGTCCCGCCCATATACGCCATCCGATTCCATCCGCTATGCCGAAGGCTTCAGGATAGAGCGTTACGACGACTATGTCCTGGTGGAAGTGGCCGACCCATGGAATACATCCGGGCTGCTGCAACGTTACGTACTGGTCGACCGCAACATTCCCCTTCCCTCCGCTTTACCCAAAGGGACGGTAATCAGGACGCCCTTGCGCAACATTGCTGTATACACCTCCGTACACGCTTCCATAATTGAGGAGCTTGGAGAAGCGGAGCGTATCATAGGCCTGTGCGAACCCCAGTATATTAACTCGACGGCCATAAAGGAACTCATACGTTCCGGTCACATCGCCGACCTGGGCATGTCTACCGCCCCGAACGTAGAAAAGATGATAGACATAGGCACCGAATGTATCATCGCCTCGCCTTTTCAGAACGCAGGCTACGGGCAGGCCGAAAAGCTGGGTATTCCCATCGTGGAGGCTGCCGACTATATGGAATCCCTGCCTCTGGGACGCGCCGAATGGACGCTCTTCTACGGTTTGCTGCTGGGCAGGGAGGAGGAGGCCGATTCCGTTTTCCATTCCACCGAAGAGCGTTACCTGGCGCTATGCGACCTTGCCGCAACCGCCTCCGTCCGGCCTACGGTATTGTCGGAGAAACGCTATGGATCGTTCTGGTACGTGCCGGGCAATGACAGCAATACGGCTCACTTTTTCGGCGATGCCGGGGCGGAATATATTTTCGGTAATATAGAAGGGCAGGGCAGTACGCCCCTCGTCTTTGAAACGGTTTTAGACAGGGCCGGAGATTCGGACTTCTGGCTGATAAAATACAATCAGTCCGGCGAGATAAGCTACGATGATCTTAGAATGGAGTATGCTCCATACGAAAACTTTGACGCCTTCCGGCAGCGTAACATCTACACCTGCAATACCGGCAAAACGCTTTATTACGAGGAGTTCCCTATGCATCCCGATTATCTGCTGAAGGACTTGATATGGGTTTTCCATCCCGAACTATTGCCGGGATATGCGCCGAGATACTACCGGCGTATGGTAGACAAATAGAGGCTTCACAACACTCCGGCCACATTCTCCAACGTCATGCCTCTCGACCCTTTTATGAGAATGTAATAGTCTTTGAGTTGCATTCGGCAGAGCGCTTCCGTCAGCGCCACGGTTGTGGGGTATGAGGTGAACTTGCCCTCGGCGGCTTCGGTAAATTGTTCGCCACAGAGGAAGACCTTGTCGAAGCGTCCGGTCTCGACAAAGTCCAGTATTTCCCGGTGTAGACTTAGGCTGTCGCATCCAAGCTCTTTCATATCGCCTAAGATAACGGCCTTGCGCGTTACCTGCATTGCAGCAAAGTTGCCCAGGGCTGCTTTCATACTGTCCGGATTGGCATTGTAGGCGTCGATTATCAGGTTGTTGAATGGCGTCTTTTTCAGTTGCGACCGGTTGTTCGACGGTTCATACGAGGCGATGGCGCGGTTTATGCGTTCGGACGGTATTTTAAAGTATCGCCCCACGGCTACGGCTGCCAGGACATTGTCTATATTGTATGCTCCGATGAGCTGCGTCTTCACTACATGCATTTTCCCCTGCTGTTTCCAGTCGAAAGACAGTAAAGGCGAACTGTCGACCACATGCCCTGAGGCGAAAGCCTCGTCGGATGTTCCATACGTCACCTGCTTGATACCCTTGGCTATGGCCTGCAATTCTTCGTCTTCCTTTTTGATGAAGATGACGCCCATGCTTCGGCGTATGTAATCGTATAATTCTCCTTTTGTTTTCACTACGTTATCAAACGAGCCAAACCCCTCCAAGTGAGCCCGTCCAACGTTGGTGATAATACCATAGTCAGGCCTCACTATTTCCACCAGTTCGGTTATATCGCCCGGATGGCTTGCGCCCATTTCAATCACGGCCATCTCATGCTCGCGGGTTAGCCGTAGTAAGGTAAGGGGTACGCCTATATGATTGTTTAGATTACCTTCGGTATATAACAGGTTGAATTTCGTAACGAGAACAGCCGCCAACAACTCCTTGGTAGTTGTTTTCCCGTTCGTGCCGGTGATAGCAATAACGGGTATTCCCAGCATATTACGATGTTTCTGCGCCAAGCGTTGCAAAGTTTTCAACGTATCGTCCACTAAGACGGTACGCTCTCCCCGACAGCAATCAGGATTATCGACAACAGCATAATCCGCACCTGCCTCCAAAGCTTTATCGACAAATTGATTCCCGTCGAAGTTTTTTCCCCTTAATGCAAAAAACAAAGAACCGGAGCGGCAATTACGGCTATCCGTAACAATACGCGGATAGTGCAAAAACAACTGGTATAACGCCGATATATCCATAATGTATATTAATTTGTTAAGCAACAAATATACATGACAAAACCGTAATATCACACAGATGAATAAAAATGGGCAGGTTTGTTTCCCCTTCTGCCCTTTAGTTTTTTATTCATTAAGGCTTTGTATGTGAACACCGTCGATTTATATTGGAACCCCTCCGGATCTCTTTGAAAACCATGGCAGGGGATTAGAATCTGTTGTCTTTCTAAAGAAAGCTAGCAACTTTCTAAAGAAAGTCGGTAACTTTCTAAAGAAAGCTGGCAACTTTCTAAAGAAAGCTAGCAACTTTCTAAAGAAAGCCGGTAACTTTCTAAAGAAAGCTAGCAACTTTCTAAAGAA
>JAIRZN010000088.1 GCA_031267205.1 Tannerellaceae bacterium
TCTGGGGAAGATTTACGGCCGGAAATATTCTGCGCCGCCCGGTTTTTATATGTTAAAACGAAAGGGGTCTGAGGGCGATAAAAAAACCCCTATTTTTGTCTACTAAAAACGAACGTTTAAATTAGACAGTTTGTTTTTTTTAGACACTGCTAATCCCTTTTATTACAGGCATTTTGTACGGCAAGCGTATTTCTTTATCACGGCAGATTGGCGGAATTGGAGAAGGGGCGACAGATTGCCTCTTTCTTTTTTATATACAGGCTATTACGGTGTGGTGCGGAGTAGGAGGGTTTATTGTTGACAATTAATTCCGACAAAAATCGCCTTGCGGGGGCGTTTAGGAGTTGTCTAATTTAATGGGAGATATTCCTCCGGCGCGCTTTTCGCGTGAGGAAGACAAGCACCTGCCTATAAGGCTTGCCGTATCGCTAAGGCTCTTTGCGTGAGGGATAGTAGCGGAAAGCCCGGAACGAGCGCAGCGAGCGAGGACTTGTAGCGGATAGCCCGACCGCGCCGTAGGCGGGGGCACGCCCTGATTATTCCGATAATCGTTCGCTACGCTACGCGCACGTTCAAATTCCAAACGCGGATTCTTTAACGTTATGGTCTCTGTTCGGAATGCAGGTGGTTTGGATTTGAGTTTTGACGGCGTCTTCCGCTGTTCCTCCCGAAAAGATTTAATGCAAATACGCCGGCGGGTAGCCGTTGGTGCTTTTGTGAAAAACCGGAGGCGCCGATTCTTGCAGTCTTGATGCGTATAAAGGCTTGCCGGGCCTTCTATGTTATATAACAGCAAGTATAAAAAAATCATATATTGCTTGTTTTCCCGTATAAAATGAATATATTTGGTAAATTATTTTAATCGGGAAAAAGACTGCAAAGCTAAATAACTAATTATTATGAGCTATCTTGAATTTGACAAGACTACGATGATTAACCTGCAGGAGTCGCTTAGCCGCGAGGTTCTCCGGACAAACCGCAAGGGCGCCTATCACTGTACAACCGTAGTGGATTGTAATACGCGCAAGTATCATGGATTACTCGTTATGCCGGTGAACGACGATCATTACGTCATACTCTCGTCGCTCGACGAAACTGTTATACAGCACGGCGCGGAGTTCAACATGGGGTTGCATAAGTACGAGGGCGATAATTACAGTCCGAAAGGGCATAAATACATCCGCGAGTATAGTTGCGACACTGTGCCGAACACTATGTACAGGGTCGGGGGAGTGATACTGTCTAAGGAGAAGGTGTTCTCGATGTACGAAAACCGTATATTGATAAAGTACACCCTTGATGACGCTCACTCGGCTACCGTACTGCGCTTCCGCCCCTTCCTGGCCTTCAGGAACGTCAAGGACCTGACCTATGCCAACGGGGCTATCGACCAATCGTACTCCGCGCTGCCGAACGGCATAAAGATGCGCCTCTATCCGGGTTACCCGGAGCTGTTTATGCAGTTTAATAAAAAGGTAAAGTTCGTTTTCGAGCCTTACTGGTACAACGGTATTGAATATCCCAAGGAGCAGGAGCGGGGCTATCCGTACAAGGAAGACCTCTACGTGCCCGGCTATTTCGAAATGCCGATACGCAAGGGCGAGACTATCATCTTCAGTGCGGGAGACAAGGAAACGGCTACGTCGCAGCTCAAGAAGGTATACGCACAGGAGGTGAGTTACCGCACTCCGCGCAACAGTTTTTACAACTGCCTCAAGAACTCGGCGCAGCAGTTCTATTTCCGCCCGAACGAGACCGACGCCTACCTCCTGGCCGGATACCCGTGGTTTAAGGTGCGCGCCCGCGACCTATTCATCTCCGCGCCCGGCTGCACGCTCTCGATCGGAGATCCTGTCAGGTTCGAGAAGATACTCCACACCGCCATGCCCGCCATGCGCAACTTTATGCGCAAGGGATTGCATGATCCCGTTATCCACGAAATAGACCGGCCCGATGCGCTCCTGTGGGCCGTATGGGCTATCCAGCAATATGCGCGCGGGGCGGGCGTCGAACGTTCAAGGGAGCTATATTCCGCCTTTGTGGAAGAAATAATACGCTATATCATCGACGGCAAACACCCGGACATGAGGCTGACGGACAACGGGCTGCTGTATGCCGAGGGGCGGACGAAGGCCATAACGTGGATGAACTCGACGGTCAACGGCAGGCCGGTCGTGCCGCGTTCGGGTTATATTGTCGAGTTCAACGCTCTTTGGTACAACGCCCTCTGCTTCCACAAGGAACTTGCGGGCAATGACTCGGTCGGGTTTATCGACGACATGATACTCGCCGTCGCACAGTCCTTCCCCGACACGTTTATAAACAGGCACAACTACCTCCTTGACTTCGTCTCCGGAGGCGTGGCCGACTGGAGTGTGCGCCCTAATATGATATTTGCGGTATCCATGCCCTACTCTCCGCTGACAAGGCAGCAGAAGCGCGCCGTGGTAGACATAGTCACCAAAGAACTGCTTACGCCTAAAGGCCTGCGCTCGCTAAGCCCCAAGAGCGAGGGTTACAACCCTTGCTACGTCGGCACGCAGACCGAGCGTGACTTGGCTTATCATCAAGGCACAGCCTGGCCATGGCTGTTGGGAGCCTACCTGGAATCCTACCTTCGCGTCTTCGGCAAGAGCGGCCTCTCCTTCGCCGAACGTATGCTGATAAGCATGGAGGAAGAGATGAAACTGCATTGCATCGGAACCATACCCGAACTGTTCGACGGCAATCCGCCGTTTACCGGACGCGGCGCCATCTCCTTCGCCATGAATGTGGCGGCAATCCTGAGGGTTGTGGAATTGTTGAAGAAGTATAATGCTGAACAATAATAATAAGGTATGAAAGCATTAATGTTTGGATGGGAATTTCCGCCGCATATACTCGGCGGGCTCGGTACGGCAAGCTACGGCATGACCCGCGGCATGGCTATGCAAAAGGATATGGACATCGCCTTTGTCATTCCCAAGCCCTGGGGAGACGAAGACCGGAGCTTCCTGAGGATAATAGGGGCCTGCAACGTCCCGATAGTATGGCACGATGTGGAGGCCGATTACGTGAAACGGCGGATAGGCAAATTCATGGATGCCGGGAAGTATTACGACTACCGCAGCCACATATACGCCGACTTCGGCTACCGTCACGTCAACGACCTGGGATGCATAGAGTTTTCCGGCCGCTATCCCGACAACCTCCTGGAGGAAATAAACAACTATTCCATCGTATCGGGCGTTATCGCACGCACCGAATCCTTCGACGTCATACACGCCCACGACTGGCTGACTTACCCGGCGGGCATACATGCGAAGATGGTGAGCGGAAAGCCTCTCGTTATACACGTTCACGCTACCGACTACGACCGTAGCCGCGGCAATGTGAACCCGGACGTGTACGGGATAGAGAAGAACGGCATGGATAACGCCGACCATATCATCACCGTAAGCAACCTTACGCGCAACACAGTAATCGAAAAATACCATCAAAGCCCTTACAAAGTGACCACCGTGCACAATGCCGTCGAGCCGTTAAGCCCCGACATATTGGATATACAGGACAAAAAAGGCGTTAATGACAAGATAATAACCTTCCTCGGCCGTATCACAATGCAGAAAGGGCCGGAATACTTCGTCGAAGCCGCCGCCAAGGTGCTGGCTAAAGCCCCCGAAGCGCGCTTCATCATGGCGGGAAGCGGCGATATGCTCGACCGGATGATCCGCCTGGCCGCCTCGCGCGATATATCCGACCGTTTCCATTTCACCGGTTTCATGAAAGGGAAACAGGTCTACGAGGTGCTAAAGGCGAGCGACGTATACGTGATGCCGTCGGTATCCGAACCCTTCGGCATATCACCGCTTGAGGCCATGCAATGCGGCGTCCCGTCGATCATCTCCAAACAGTCGGGCTGCGCCGAAATACTGGAATATGCCGTCAAGGTAGACTATTGGGACATCGACGCAATGGCCGACGCAATGTACTCCATCATAACCTATCCCGCCATGCACAACTTCCTCAAGGAGGAAGGGAAAAAAGAAGTAGACAATATCAAATGGGAGTATGCCGGACAAAAAGTGCGCCTTATATACGACCAAGTAACACACCGATAAAATATTTAACATCATGAAAACAATCTGTTTTTATTTCCAGCTACACCAACCGTTCCGCCTCAAAAGATACCGCTTCTTCGACATAGGAAACGACCATTATTATTACGACGATTTCCAAAATGAAGAAATCATACGCCAAATAGCCGAACGCTGCTACGCCCCTGCCAACAACACCCTGCTGGAGATGATCCGGTCGGGCGAAGGAGGCTTCAAAGCGGCCTTTTCCATTTCGGGAACGGTTCTCGAACAGATGGAAATATACACGCCCGAAGTGATAGACGGATTCCGCGAGCTTGCCAAGACGGGCAGCGTGGAGTTCCTGAGCGAAACCTACGCTCACTCGCTATCCTCGCTCGGCGACCGCGACGAGTTCAGGGAACAGGTGAAACTCCACCGAGACAAGATATACAATCTGTTCGGCGTCACGCCCAAAGTATTTCGGAACACGGAACTTATATACTCCGACGAAATCTCCGACATAGTCTGCGATATGGGCTTCAAAGGTATGCTTACCGAAGGCGCCAAACATGTGCTGGGATGGAAAAGCCCCAACTATGTGTACGCTTCCATTACGCAACCGCACCTCAAACTGCTGCTCAAAAACGACCGATTCAGCGAAGACATATCCATCCGTTTCCACAATTACGGCTGGAGCGAATACCCGCTGACGGCCGACAAGTACATGTCCTGGATAGCCTCCGTGCCGGAAGAAGAACAAATAGTCAACCTGTTCATGAACTACGACGTGCTGGGCTCTTTCCATCCGGCGGAATCAGGCATATTCGAGTTCTTCAAAGCCCTGCCGCGATACGCCGAATCCAACGGGCTGAACTTCTCGCTGCCGTCCGAAGTATTCGCACTCATGAAACCGGCAGGCCCCATATCGGTGCCGTATCCAATGTCGTGGGTCGACGAAGAGAAAGATTGCAGCTCCTGGCTCGGCAACATCCTGCAACAGGAAGCCTTCGGCAAAATAACGGAGATAAGCGAACGGGTGCGCCTTATAGAAGACCGCCGCATCAGGCAAGACTGGAACTACTTGCAAAGCAGTGACCATTTCTACTATATGAACACCAAACACCCGGGCGAAAAGGGCTTCAGCCCCTATGACAACCCCTACGAAGCGTTCAACAACTACATGAACGTACTGTCCGATTTCATCTACCGCGTCAACGCCCAGTATCCTTCATCAATAGAGAACGAGGAACTCAACTCGCTACTGACTACAATCCGTAACCAGGGCGAAGAAATCGTCGCCTTGAAACAGGAAGTGGAACGGCTCAAAAAGAAAAGGAAAGCCCGTAACGCGGCTGCGTCGAACTAAAAATTCAGGTAAAAATCCTTCGTCAGCTCCACATAAGCCGACGAATAAAGCCCGTGAGCCTCTTCGATAACTAAGGTATCACTTACGCAAGCGTGCAGGCGTATAGGCGAAAACTCCGCCAGCACGCGCTTAACCCCCGCGCCCCGAAGCGTGACGACAGACGTCCGCCTCGTCACGTACATCCCGTTTTCATCCGCCATGCGCTCAGGGTCCCCCTCCGGCGCAGCAGCCGGAAGGATAAGCGCAATCCGTCCGCCCTGCCCCAATAACTCGCGATGTTTCGACAAAATATCCTCTGCCGACAAGCTCACGGTATGCCGGGCAATACTCCGCAACGGATCGGGATTCCTGAGCGAACGCACGAAATAAGGCGGGTTGGACACCACAAGGTCGTATTTCGACGACACCCTCGACACAAAATCAGCAAAAGAAGCCTGCCAAACACACACACGCCCCGCGAAAGGCGAACCGGCAACATTCTCCGCAGCCTGCCGGCACGCCTCCCCGTCAATATCTACAGCATCAACGCCGACCTCCGTATTCCGCTGCGCCAGCATAAGCGCAATCAACCCCGTCCCCGCACCCACATCCAATACACGGCGGCAACCGTCAACCCCCGCCCAAGCGCCCAGCAACGTCCCGTCGACTCCCACCTTCATAGCGCACCTGTCCTGTCTAACCGTAAACAGTTTAAACCTAAAATAATCTTTAGCCATATAATATAATGTATAATCCGAGCTGCGAATATAGATAAAAAACAAAATTCCGATTCGGCTACTGAGGTTGGAGGTATTTTTTTGTTTTTTTTGAATTAGGTTTTGGTTGGCTCGGACTTTTTGTTCTTGTGCCTTTGGCACTGCTTCCGAGCCTTTCTGAAAAATGTTTTTTAACCAAATTGATGTTTTTTTTGGGGGTCTGAAAAATGTTCTTTAACAACTACCTGAGTTCGACATAATTAATGTAATGATATGGTTATAATTCGCTTGAATGAATAGATGCAAAAGTTAGGCCCGGATTTTCTCCGGGTCAAACCTGTTTTGTACGATTGATTTATAAT
>JAIRZN010000102.1 GCA_031267205.1 Tannerellaceae bacterium
TTTTTATGATGGCTGCAGTTGTTTTTTTAACTTTTCGTTTATTCAAGCGATGGTTTTTATTTACTTTTGCCGGAAAGAAATTCTAATGAAAGCATCGCTTTTTCTTATACCGGTTACGTTGGGGGATACGGAGCGCCGCAGGGTGTTGCCGGATTATAATCGCGACGTTATACGGGGCATACGTCATTTTATTGTGGAAGATGTGCGTTCGTCGAGGCGTTTTTTGAAAAGGACGGAACCTGCGTTGAACATCGAAAGCCTTTGCTTCTATCCTTTGAACAAGCGAACTACGCCTTCGGAGGCGGCT
The DNA here is from genome assembly GCA_031267205.1 of Tannerellaceae bacterium. Classification (GTDB taxonomy): domain Bacteria; phylum Bacteroidota; class Bacteroidia; order Bacteroidales; family Tannerellaceae; genus DFXE01. The sequence continues at coordinate 308 of JAIRZN010000102.1, forward strand.
TCTTACCTCGTGCCGTTGGATAAGGGCGAAGATGTCGGCGTTATCTCTGAGGCCGGTTGTCCTGCGATAGCCGATCCGGGGGCGGATATTGTCGCCCTGGCTCAAAAAAAGGGTATCCCCGTCGTGCCGCTTGTAGGGCCTTCGTCCATACTCCTGTCGCTTATGGCTTCGGGGTTCAACGGGCAGAACTTCGCCTTTAACGGCTACCTCCCTATCGACGCCGAGGAGCGCGCCCAGGTTGTAAAAAGGCTTGAGAGCCGCATGTACGAGGAAGACCAGACGCAGATTTTTATCGAGACGCCTTACCGTAACAACAGGCTTGCGAAGGAGTTGATACGCACCTGCCGCCCGTCTACTATGCTTTGCATAGCTTCGAATATCACCTGCCCGGATGAATCTATCCGTACCCTTTCGGTGAAGGACTGGGCCCGCAAGACGCCTGACTTGAACAAGAGGCCGGCTATATTCCTTATTTATAAATAAGTTATCCGCATGACAAATTACCAGGCGCACGAAACGGCCGTCATAGATCCGGGCTGCATCATCGGCGAGGGCACGCGCATATGGCATTTTTCCCATATCATGAGCGGTTGCAGGATAGGCCGTAACTGCAACATAGGCCAGAACGTGGTCGTATCGCCCGGTGTGGCGCTGGGGGATGGGGTGAAGGTTCAGAATAATGTATCGCTGTACACGGGTGTGACGTGCGGGGACGATGTTTTTCTTGGGCCCGGATGCGTGTTTACTAACGTAATAAATCCCCGCAGCGCTGTTTCACGCAAACAGTCCTACGGGGAAACGCGTGTAGAGAGGGGGGCGTCCATCGGTGCGAACGCCACCATCATATGCGGGAACGTGATCGGGGAGTACGCTTTCGTCGGCGCGGGTGCGGTAGTAACCAAAGATGTTCTTCCTTATGCGTTGGTAGTTGGGAATCCTTCACGTCAAACAGGTTGGGTAAGCGAATATGGGCATCGGCTTGAGTTTGATGCGGAGGGCTTTGCCTGTTGCAGCGAGAGCGGTGTACTTTATTGCCTGACAGATGGAAGAGTGAGGAAGGTCAGACCGGCCGGCGTTTAGCGGTTATCGGCGAGCAGGTGTTTCCTCAGCTTGGACGGGCTTTCCCCGAATTGCTTTTTGCAATACGTAGTGAAGTGTGCGGGCGAGCTGAAGCCGTATTCCTTGATAATCATCCCGAAGGTAGTTTTACCATCCGCAAGGCGGGTCTTTATGTGCCTCGACTTCTGTTTTAACATCCAGCTATATGGGGAATCCCCGAAGTAGTCGTTGAATTTCCTGTTGAAGGAGCGGACGGATATTTTGCACATGTTTGCTAATTCTTCCACCGTTTTAACTTCCTGGTAGTGCTGGAGTACGAAAGCCTTGAAGTCGATATTCTTGTTCAGCATGGGCGCGAGGAAGCGCGCGATCTCCTCTTTGGCATAAAAGGCCCTCAGGATAAGGAAGACTTCTTTCTGTTTGATGGCGAAGAGGTGTTTGCATTGTATCCTGTGCCCCAGATAGAAGAGGACGCTTTCCAGGACTGTGCGCATGGGCGGGCGGATATCTATCTTGTTGAAGATATTAGGCCTTTTGTCGTTTGAATACAGCGATTCCAGGGCCATTTGGTCGCACAACGTAAATTGATTGTCGAAACCCAGCGAAATGTACTTAACGTCTGTGATAGCCTCCGCGACGAAGTCCGAATCCTGCGCTACGAAGATCATTTCGTCCTTCTGGCACAAGTGATTCCTGAACTCGTTGCACGACATCATGACTTCTCCTTCGAGCAAAAAGATAAAGTAGTTAAAGTACTTGTCGGTAGAGTGTAATTTTTCACCCTCCTTCACCTCATGGGTACTGAATCCGATGTGGAAATCGGAGACGTAGTTTTTACATGAAAGATGCTCTTGAACATATAGCAACTGCATAAGTAAACCGTTTGTTAAAGTTAATATTAGTGTTCAAATGATATGGCTGTAAAGGTATAAATTTTTTTTGAACGCCGATTTATTTGACCGTTTTTTATATCGGTATGCTTTTTACGCGGGGATCGCCGCTTGTTTTGCATCTGCGTTAATATCCACATAAGCACGGGTTTAAATAATAGACATATATTTACAGTGATTATTGCTTATTTCCATTTCGTATAACAGGCGTATGGAATTATCCCGCCCCGGCATGCTTTTTTTGACGATATATTAGGGGATTCATTGCGAATTATCTATTTTTGCCACTCGCGATAGAAATAAACTGTTATTGTGCATTTTAAATTTTTTATTCGTATGAAAACATTAGAAAGATTAGTGGCTGAGAAACTTTTGAAAATAAAAGCCGTCAAGTTGCAACCGGCCAATCCCTTCACGTGGGCTTCAGGCTGGAAGTCGCCCATTTATTGCGACAACAGGAAGACGCTCTCCTATCCCGCCGTCCGCAGTTTTATCAAGCTGGAACTGGCGCGCGTTATCAGCGAATGCTATGAAGACGCTGACGCTATCGCCGGAGTTGCTACCGGAGCTATTGCGCAAGGCGCGCTCGTGGCCGACTTGCTGGGCCTCCCTTTTGTATACATCCGCGCAACGCCTAAGGATCACGGATTGGAGAACCTGATCGAAGGCGAACTTAAGCCCGGATCGAAGGTCGTTATACTCGAAGACCTTGTCTCCACCGGCGGAAGCAGTCTTAAGGCCGTGGAGGCGGTGCGCAACTTCGGGTGCGACGTTATCGGGATGGCGGCCATCTTTACGCACGGCTTCCCTGTCGCCGAAAAGAAATTCAAGGACGCAAACGTCAGGGTTATCACCCTGAGCAACTACGATGCGGTTATCGAAGAGGCCGTGCGCACCAACTACATCAGTAGCTCGGATATAGCTACCTTGCAGGAATGGAGAAGAGACCCGGCCAATTGGCAGTCCGACGTATAAACAAATCATACCCCGACTGATGACAGAATTTGTAAGCGATATAAAGGTTATACCCTTTAGCGACGACAGGATATTCAAGGTATTGTCCGACCTGTCCAATCTGGAAAAAGTGAAAGGCTCTATCCCGGAAGACAAGATAAAAAGCTTTTCGTTCGACAGCGACTCGTGCTCTTTCTCCATAGACCCTGTTGGGACGATACGCTTCCAGATCGTGGAACGCGAGCCGAATAAAACCGTCAAGTTCGCATCTACCGACTCGCCCGTCCCTCTTAGTATATGGATACAACTCAAACAGGTGGCCGAAGATGATACGCGCATGAAGCTGACTTTGCGCGCCGAGCTGAATCCCTTCCTCAAGCCTGTGGTATCAAAGCCTTTGCAGGAAGCCTTAGACAGGGTATCGGCTCTGCTGGCGTCTTTCCCTTATTAATACGGTTGAAGATGAGTCAAAAACTTTGGGAGAAAAGCGGCTCCACGGACAAAGGCGTGGAACTATTCACCGTAGGCAAGGACAGGGAGATGGATTTATATCTCGCTCCTTATGATGTAATGGGTTCGATGGCGCATATCACTATGCTCGAAAGTATAGGCCTGCTGACCCGCGACGAGCTCGAAGCCTTGCTTTGCGAGCTGAAGCGTATCTATGACGCCGCCCGCGACGGTGAGTTTGTGATAGAAGAAGGCGTGGAGGATGTACATTCGCAGGTGGAGCTTATGCTTACCCGCCGTCTGGGCGATACGGGCAAGAAGATACATAGCGGGCGCTCGCGTAACGACCAGGTTCTCTTAGACCTGAAACTCTTCGCCCGCGACCGTATAAGGGAGGTTGCGGACGTTGTGTCGGAACTCTTTGATGTATTGATCGGCCAAAGCGAACGTTATAAGGACGTCCTGCTGCCCGGATATACCCACTTGCAGGTCGCAATGCCTTCGTCGTTCGGGCTATGGTTTGGTGCGTATGCCGAAAGCTTAGTTGACGATATGACGCTCCTGCAGGCGGCTTACCGTATATGCAACCGCAACCCCTTAGGCTCGGCTGCCGGCTACGGCTCTTCCTTCCCCTTAGACCGTCGGATGACTACCGAGCTGTTAGGCTTCGACTCGATGAATTACAACGTAGTGTATGCACAAATGGGGCGGGGTAAGATGGAGCGCACCGTGAGCTTCGCCCTCGCGGGAATAGCTGCAACCCTCGCGCGGCTGTCCTGCGACGCCTGTTTGTTCAACAGCCAGAACTTCGGCTTTATCAAGCTGCCCGACAAGTACACCACAGGCTCCAGCATAATGCCGCACAAGAAAAACCCAGACGTCTTTGAACTCACCCGTGCAAAATGCAATAAGATACAAAGCCTGCCCCAGCAGATTACTTTGATAAGCAACAATCTCACGTCGGGCTACTTCCGCGATTTCCAGGTGATGAAAGAAATATTCCTGCCCTCTTTCGACGAGCTGGCGGATTGCCTCCGCATCGTTACGCTTATGCTCAAGGAAACGGAAGTAAACGTATCCATACAGGATGACAAAAGGTACGACCCGATGTTCAGCGTAGAGGAAGTTAACCGCCTTACGCTCGAAGGCGTACCCTTTCGCGACGCATACAAAAGCGTCGGCCTCGCAATCGAATCCGGCAATTTCATTCCCCGCAGGGAAATCCGCCATACGCACGAAGGAAGCGCCGGCAACCTGTGCAACAACGAAATTGCATCGCTTATGCGCCAGGCCATCGTCGGCTTCGGTTTTGAGAAGGCCGCGGAAGCGGAGCGTAAACTGACCGGAACGCCGGCATGAAACGCATACTGCTCTGTCTGCTTGCGCTCGCGTCGAGTTCCTGCGAGAAAGCCTTCGTATCAAGCATACCCGATTACGCGGTTTACTTGGAGCTGGACTTGGATTTTGAGGACAATGCGCTGCTCCCCGTCCTGGCCTACAAGATTTATACGCCCCAAAACGTCAACCAGGCCGTCGAAAAGACAGGCTTCGGAGGCGTCCTGGTCTTTCACGGCATAGGCGCGGGAACGAACCCCTATCACGCCTTCGACGCCGCCTGCCCCTACGAAGCCAACCGCTCGATAACAGTCGCCGTCGACGAAGATCACCTCTACGCCACCTGCCCCAAGTGCCAAACCCGATACGACCTCGCCTCAGGCGCCGGCAACCCCGTAAGCGGCCCGGGCCATGAACAGCTAAAGCCCTACCGTGTTTCGGTCGTCGGCAATAAGATACGCGTAGGGAACTGATAATCTTCCCCGTTTTAGAATCATTACCCGAAAGCCCGCCCGTTTTCCCGAAAACAATAGCTACGGATTACAATCCGTTGGTTACGGATTACAATCCGTTGGCTACGGATTACAATCCGCTGGTTACGGATTACAATCCGCCGGCTACGGATTACAATCCGTTGGCTACGGATTACAATCCATTGGCTACGGATTACAATCCGTTGGCTACGGATTACAATCCGTTGGTAACGGATTACAATCCGCCGGTTACGGATTACAATCCGCTGGCTACGGATTACAATCCGTTGGCTACGGATTACAATCCGCTGGCTACAGATTACAATCCGCTGGTTACGGATTACAATCCGCTGGTTACGGATTACAATCCGCTGGTTACGGATTACAATCTGTTGGCTAACATACTTTCATTTAATTTGTTAATATTAGAAATTGTCGCCGCAAAATTTCCCTTTTGCCCTACCGGAAACATCAACCCGCAGGTGTAATAAACACAAAATACACAGTCAATTGTCGGCATACAGGTATTGAATAATTCATTAACTTCGCACCCGCAAAAATGATATACTGCACAAAAGAAAAATGGTGGAGAAGAACAGTATAAGAGAAAATGAAATGCGGAACTGCGCAAAGCCCTTATACGGGCCGGCAAAACGTCGCATACAGCCGGAATGTTATACGACATTTGCCCTAAAATTTGCTGGAGAATTATAGAATAAAAATATATTGACAAAGTAATGAAAATAAAATATCATAAATTATTATGGATTTACCAAAGACAAAAGAAGAATTATACGGCACATATTATTTGAAAGAAGACTTAATAAATATGTGTAAAGAATATAATTTACCGGCAAATG
>JAIRZN010000127.1 GCA_031267205.1 Tannerellaceae bacterium
AACCTCCAAATTGTCAACATCGGTTAAAGAACATGTGTGGGATTTAACCAAAGAGTAGTCAACGGTTAAAAAACATGTATGGGAAACCTCCAAATTGCCTGACTTGGACTTTTCCCAACGTTGGGAAAGCTTCGGACATCCCGATTTGGACTTTTCCCAACTTAGGGAACGTCTCAAACAGCCCGATTCGGACTTTTCCCAGACTTGCGAAAGCTCCAAGTGGCCCGATTCGGAGGAAGAACATGTATGCGAAAGGCCCAACCGCTGTCCGATTACAGGGAATCAACGTTTGCCGGCGGTATCCCGATATGAAGAGAGGCTATTCCATGGCAGATTAGATTCCCTGAGATTGTAAAAATGGTCAGCATTTGTAAAAGCATTTGAGAATAATTTATACATTTGTCCGAATACACATATCACTTTAATTATTATGGAACAAATACCTCTGCTTATTCTTTTATTATATGCGCTATACGAGGGGCTTATACATGCTTTTGAGGCGGATCATATCCTGGCGGTCACGAATATCGTATCTCAGCGCAACAAGATTTTCCCTGCTCTTAAGGACGGCGTTTTCTGGGGACTTGGGCATACGTCGACGATTTTCCTGGTAGGAATTATCATGATATTGTTCAAGGTGGGTATTCCCGACAGTTCATTTTCCTATTTCGAGGCGGCTGTCGGGCTGATGTTGATTTTGGTTGCTTCTTATCGCCTTTACCTTTTTGCCAGGGATGAGCGTATTGTAGTGCATACGCATAAGCGCGAACATGAAGGGGCAAACAAGCAGCCTCATATCCACGTTCACATAAAAGGCGAAAACCTGCATAAAACTTCCTACGGCATCGGTATCGTACATGGGCTGGCGGGAAGCGGAGCGCTGGTGGTGCTGGTCATGACGCAGATCGAAACGGTATGGAGCAGCCTTCTGTACCTGCTTATTTTCGGCATCGGGTCGATAATTGGGATGACGCTTGTGGCGGGCGTGTTCAGCATACCGTTTTCCAAACGGTTGATTAACTCGAAAGCCTTGCGGACATCGCTTGTGCTCTTGTCCTCAGTGTTATGCTTTGCCTACGGATGTTATGTTATATATGAAAACCTGTTAGCCTGATGCCTGAAGTGAACAAGTTAGATCGACTGAGATCCAGGATAGCCGGCTGCGAAAGCCTGTGCGTAGCTTATTCCGGCGGGGTAGACTCGTCCTTTTTAGTGCACGTAGCCTATGAAACGCTTGGCGACAAGGCGCTGGCGGCGCTGATTGATTCGCCCGTACTGGCGCGTCGCGACAAGGATGCCGCCGTAGAAATACTCGAACGCCTTGGCGTAAGATACGAGATAGTGGAAGAAGACCCCTTCGCCTCGCCGGGTTTCGCGGACAACAGCAAGATGCGCTGTTATTTTTGCAAAAAGAATAATTACACTCTCATAATGGACGTAGCCAGGCGAAACGGTATACGTTATGTCGCCGACGGACAGAATGCCGACGACGCCCTGTCGGAACATCGCCCAGGCATAAAGGCCGGAAAGGAGATGGGTGTAATAAGTCCGCTCGCAGAATGTGGCCTGACCAAGGAGGATATTCGCGCGTACAGCAAACTCATGGGTGTGACAACGTGGAATAAACCGGCTAACGCATGCCTCTCGTCAAGGATACCTTACGGCTCGACGATAACGCCGGAAAAACTCGCCGCAGTAGAAGCCGCCGAAGAAGTGTTGCGGGAGAGGGGGATGGAGGGCTGCCGCGTGCGCTGGCATGGAACGATTGCACGCATCGAAGCTCCACGCGAATACTTTAACGCAATATTGGGCGCACAGGAAATTGCGGAAAGAATCAAATCTCTCGGATTCAAATATATTACGCTCGACCTCGAAGGATTCCGTAGCGGAAGCATGAACTGATAAGCATGAACCGATAAGTATGGATGTAAGGAAATTACTGGAAGACGTAAGGACGGGGGCAGTATCCGTTGACGAGGCAACCGGCAGACTCAAGACAATGCCTTTCGACGACCTCGGATACGCGGTCATAGACCATCACAGGCAGTTGCGCAACGCTTGTCCGGAAGTGATATACTGCGCCGGGAAAAGCATCGCTCAGGTTGAGGGTATCGTGAGAAACATACTCGAAACAGGCGGAAGCAACGTGCTCGCTACACGGGCTACGGAAGAGATGGCGAATGCCGTCGGCAAGCTGTATCCCGAAGCCGAATGGAACCCTTCGGCGCGTACTATCGTCGTCCGCAGGCAGCCCGTAGAAAAGACCGGAGGCGGAACCATATTAGTCGTTACCGCCGGGACGTCGGACATACCCGTTGCCGACGAGGCTGTCGTCACGGCGGAATTTCTCGGCAACGAAGTCGTGCGGCTTTGCGACGTCGGAGTGGCGGGGATTCACAGGCTTCTGGCGCGCCTCGATGTCATCGCATCGGCAAACGTCATCATCGTCATTGCCGGAATGGAGGGCGCACTGGCAAGCGTTATAGGCGGACTGACGGACAAGCCGGTAATCGCCGTCCCGACAAGCGTAGGCTATGGAGCCAGCTTCGGCGGATTGTCTGCTCTGCTGGCTATGCTCAACTCATGCGCCAACGGAGTGTCGGTCGTCAATATCGACAATGGTTTCGGGGCCGCCTACATAGCCGCCAGCATCAACAGAATAAATTGTTAGCATAAAATTCATATGAACATCCTGTATTTCGATTGTTTTTCGGGAATAAGCGGCGACATGACCCTTTCCGCGCTTATAGACCTGGGCATTTCTCCCAACAAGCTTATTGACGAGCTAAACAAGCTTCGCCTCGACGGATGGAAGATCCGCATCTCGGAAGTATCCAAGCATGGCATCGGTGCAAAACACGTGGACGTCATCATCGACGGCGAAGATCACGCCCATGCACACAAATGGTTCCACAACCACCACAGCCATCATCCGCACCGCACCATGGCGGATATTTCGCAGATTATCGCAGGGAGCGATATATCCGATAAGGCGAAAGACCTGGCGCTGCGTATCTTTATGCGCTTGGCGGTAGCCGAAGCTAAGGTGCACGGCTCTACTCCCGAAGAGGTTCACTTCCACGAAGTGGGCGCCGTAGATTCAATTATAGACATCGTAGGGACGGCCATTTGCATAGACATACTTTCGCCTGACAAGATATACGCTTCCGTCCTGCACGACGGACACGGCTTCGTCAAGTGCCAGCACGGGACGATCCCCGTGCCTGTGCCTGCCGTAGTGGAAGTGCTTGCCGCTCGTGGAGTGGGATTCAAGCAATTGGACGTAGAGGGGGAACTGATGACGCCTACCGGCGCGGCCATCATGGCCGAGCTGTCCGAAAGCTTCGGCCCGATGCCTGAAATGAAGGTTATGAAGACCGGCTACGGCGCCGGAACGAAGGATACGGGCATACCCAACCTCCTGCGCATAGTCTATGGCGAAAGCTTGGCCGGTTCAGCGGATGCGGATCACGAATCCGTGACGGTGATGGAAACGAACATCGACGATACAACGCCCGAAATGCTTGGATACGTTATGAGCAGACTCATGGAGGCCGGCGCCAGGGATGTCTTCTTCACGCCCGTATACATGAAGAAGTGCCGCCCGGCTACCCTGCTGACTATCCTTTGCGACAGCGCCGAAGTCCCTGTCATGGAGCACATACTCTTTACCGAAACATCTACCATCGGCCTGCGCAAGCATGTGGTCGCAAGAACCTGCCTGCCGCGCAGGATAGTGACCGTCGCTACTCCCTACGGCGACGTAAAGGCGAAGGAGATACGCTATCAAAACGCCATCCGGCAGACTATCGAATACGACGACGCCTGCCGCCTGGCTAAAGAGAAGCATATCCCCTTGAAGTGGATATTAGACGGTAATTAGTTATTGCAGGCCTTCGGTAGATACGCCATTGTTCACCTTCCTGACAAGACCCTGAAGGACGGAGCCGGGACCAAGCTCCACGAAGTGGGTCGCGCCGTTGACTATCATGTTCTCTACCGTTTGAGTCCAGCGCACGGGCGATGTAAGCTGGGCGATCAGGTTGGACTTTATCGTTCCGGGATCGGTTTGCGGACGGGCGTCCACGTTCTGGTATATAGGACATACGGGAGGACTGAAAACAACGCTTTCAATGGCCCCGGCCAGCTCTTCACGCGCGGGTTCCATCAGCGGCGAGTGAAAGGCGCCCCCTACCTTTAGTCTCACAACCCGTTTGGCTCCGGCGGCCGACAGCAGCTCGCAGGCCTTGTCTATACCTGCTATTGCGCCTGATATAACCACCTGTCCCGGACTGTTGTAATTGGCCGGCACAACAACTTCGCCGGTTATTGCGGCGCATATCTCCTCTACCTTGGCGTCCGGCAATCCCAGCACGGCGGCCATCGTCGACGGAACAGCCTCGCAAGCCTTCTGCATAGCGCCTGCGCGTTGCGAAACCAACCTCAATCCATCCTCAAAAGACAGTGCGCCTGCGGCAACCAACGCCGAGAACTCGCCCAACGAATGACCGGCAACCATATCGGGACGAAACCCTCCGCCTACAACCCTCGCCAAAACCACGGAGTGCAAAAATACGGCAGGCTGCGTCACCTTAGTTTGTTTCAAATCCTCGTCCGAACCCTCAAACATAAGGTCGGTAATGCGGAAACCGAGCGCTTCATTAGCTTTCTCAAACAGTTCTTCAGCCAACGGATCGCTTTCATACAAGTCCCTACCCATTCCAACGTACTGGGCGCCTTGTCCCGGAAATACATATGCTTTCATTCCTCTAATCTTTTTCTAATTTCGGATTTTTAATATCGAGCAAAGGTAATAATTTTTGAATTATAGGATTAGGTACGTTTACATATCGTATATTTGTCCCCGTTAATATAAATAATACAACAATATAAACATTAAAACAATACAATCATGAATCATTTATTATTCCTCCCTAACCTGGGAACCGGCGAAATCATCATCATCGCATTCGCAATACTCCTCATCTTCGGAGGCAAGAAGATACCCGAACTGATGAAAGGCATCGGCAAGGGAGTCCGTAACTTCAAAGACGGAGTGAAAGGCCTGGAAGACGACATTAACGGCACAGACCTACCGGAAAAGAAGTAAGGCAAGATGCAACACGATGAGATGTCGTTCTGGGACCACCTGGAAGAACTTCGCTGGACATTATTCCGTTCCATTCTCGCACTCGTTATCTTTGCCGCCGGCTTCTTCGCCTTCATGCGGGGCGAAAACGGCATATTCAACGCCTTTATCATGGGGCCTACGAGGGGCGATTTCGTCACTTATCGACTGATATGCACCGTAGGCTCCTACTTCTCGGTACTGAATGAATTTTGCGACACCGCATTCCGCATATCCCTCATCAATATCAAGCTGGCTACGCAGTTCTTCACGCATATGACTACGTCCTTCTGGATGTCCCTGGTATGCACCTTCCCCTACCTGATGTTCGAAGTATGGAGATTTATCCGCCCCGCGCTCTACGAGAACGAAAAGAAGAGCGTTCGCTGGGTGTTCCTCTTCGGAACCGTCATGTTCTTCATCGGATGCGCCATAGGCTACTTCATGGTATTCCCCATGACCCTGCGCTTCCTCGCTACCTACCAGATAAGCGAAGCGATAGCGGAGCAGGTATCCTTAGACTCCTACATGGACAACTTCTTGATGCTTATATTCATAATGGGCATAATCTTCGAGATGCCGTTAGTGTCGTGGCTGCTCTCCAAACTGGGCCTGCTCAACCGTAGCTTCTTTGCACGATACAGGCGGCACGCCATCGTCATCCTGCTGATACTGGCCGCGCTGATCACACCGAGCGGCGACCCGTTCACGCTTGCTATCGTATTCATACCCTTGTACTCCCTCTTCGAACTGAGCGCCTTTTTCGTCAAGCCCGCGCCTAAAGAAGAGGCGGATTCCACAGACTAACATACGGGGAACCTCTAAAAACCCTTGTTTCAAGGCTTACGCGGAGCGAAAAACGGAGTTTACTGTCGTAAATGAACGTTTTAGCGACGAGGCGAAGCGCGGAACCAGGGCTTTTTACAGGTTCCCCGTATCGCATCCCCCTTTCGCGAGCCGGAATATACCTTTATGCGCTCCTCCGCTTCCTTCAAAAGCTGACAAAACAGGAATATTGCACATATTTCCGGTTTTCTGACGGCTCTTGCGAATCCACATTGCACCGTTATTATCTTTCATCAAGTGATTAGGGGTGAGTTGCTTTACATCAATAAAAGCAAGTCCGGTAAAAGTACAAAACACGAAAATATCTCTTACTTGTGCCAAACGTGGAATAGTAAACTCATTATGTATCAACGTTTCCAATTCGTCTTGTGTCAGAAATTCGATATTTGTTTCCTCGTGCTTGAACTGGATTCCAAAGAATGGGTCTTTCCGTATCCAGTCATTAGCCAAGGCTATTCGGATAACCTTTTTCAGATTTTTGAGATGTTTCAGGCTCGAATTGTGCTGACATTTCCGCACCGTTTTCAGGTAAAAATCGAAATCGTTAATAAATTGGGCTCATGCGCAATAGTCCGTGGATGCCCTCTCCCTTGGCTAACCAAATATCAGGCTGCAACGATACATGATTGTGGAAAAAGTATTACCTATGCACCATGACAAAACCAACATCCTC
>JAIRZN010000134.1 GCA_031267205.1 Tannerellaceae bacterium
TCAGACCTACCAGATCAATTTCATATCATAGCCTTTCTTTACCGCTTCGGGGGTGTTCCTGGCATTGAGCTTTATAAGCAGGTTTTTGCGATGGGTTTTTATGGTTTCTTCTTCGCGGCAGAAGAAGGCTGCTATATCTTTGTTGGTATAGCCTTCGGCGATGTATTTCAATACTTCTTTTTCGCGGCTCGAAAGCCATACGACGTCCTCGTATCTTTTGCTTTTGAGTATAATATCTATTTCCTCGCAAAGGAATTGTTTGCCCTTGCTTACGGTTTCTATGCCTGCCAGCATTTCCTCGCTCTCCGCGTTCTTCAGGATATAACCAAGCGCGCCGTTATGCAGCGAGCGTTTGGCTATGCTGAACTCCTTGTAGGTGGTCAGCATGATGATTTTCAACCGGGGATAAACCTTCTTTATCTCGGAGCAAAAGTCTGTCCCGTCGCCGTCGGGCAGACCAATATCCAGCAGTAATATATCGGGACATATTTGTTCCAATCCCGCTCGACATGATTTTAAGTCGTAGTATACGGCCGTAACCTGAGCCTCGCTCGATTCGTTTATCAGTTTGCTCAGGCTCTCTACAACCATTTTGTGGTCGTCGACTATTTGAATGTTTATCATAGTCGGGTTATCGTTTGATTTTAATCTCTACGGTCGTCTCCGTCCCTTTACCCTGGTAGGTTACAACGTCCATCTTCCCGCTACAGGAAGCGACACGGTCGCGGATGCTTTTCAGGCCCATGCCTTTAACGGCAAGTTTTTCGTCGAAGCCACAGCCGTCGTCTTCAACGGTAAGCGCAATGTAATCGTCACCCTGTACCAGTTGCACATCAATGCTTGAGGCTCCCGAATGCTTGACGGAATTATTAACCAATTCGTTGGCGCAACAATAGACGACAAATTCAATCCTTTCTTCCATACGCCTTTCCTGCCCGAAAAAGTGAAACCGGACATTTGGGAACTGGGCTGCATAGTCTTCCAGCGCCGTTTTCAGTCCTAACTGTAAGGATGCGGGCATCAGGTCGTGCGCCGCATTCCGTATATCCTTGATGCAATTATCCAGCTTGTCGCGGACGGTTTGCAGGGCTTCCGCATGATTGCCGATCTCTATTTTCACTGCCGAAAGGTTTCCGCTGAGACGGTCGTGCAAGTCCTGGGCTAAACGTGTACGTTCCCTCATCTCGCCGTCCAAGACCGAACGGGTGGCGATTAACAGTTTTTCCTTACGCGCGTTACGTATGGTTTGCCATAGCCCGACTGCCAGGGTAATCACTAATAAAGAGCCTGCGATACCGAGCCATACGTATAGCTGCCGTCCTTTTTCCAATGAAGCTATACGTATCTCCTTTTTCTCGGTTTCGTATCTGACCTCCATCTCCGTGAGGCTTTCATGTAGGCTTTCGTCGTTTACCTTTTTGACTAAGTCGGCGTATAGATCGAGATAGCGCGAGGCCTTTTCCTTATTCCCCAGGAAGATATTGGACTGTACGATAAAGCCTACATAATCTTTCCCCGTAACGATATTGGCCGTATCCATCTCCCATGCTTTTGAAGCGGCGGCATCACATTCCGCATAACGCCCGTGCCGGTAGTAAATATCTGCGAGAACCCCGTATGCTTGTAAGATCATCTGCGGGTCTTCGTATCCTTCGGCTACTTGCAACCCTTCCGTTGCATACTCCTCGGCTTTTTCATACTCGCTGAATTCTTTCAGGTTATATATTTGGGCTACGGTCAGCAAACTTCCTGTCTCATACGATTTATGACGGATGGAACGACTAATGTCAAGCGCTTTCAGTTCATACTCCAATGCCTTGTCCATATCTCCTTTATATAGATAGATATTGCCGATATTGAAATATGCTGCGCATAGTCCTGCGGGCAGGTTTGCTTTGCCGGCCAATTCCTTTGCCCTTTCAAAATACTGCAATGCGTGGTCATCGTTATCAAATCTCCGGTATATTGTACCTATATTACTAAGGATGCTCACTTGCTTACCTATATTATCCGTTTCTTCGGCTATGTGCAGGGCTTTCACCAAGTATTCAAGTCCTTTGGCGTAGTCTCCCTGATCGACAGAGATGGTACTGAAGCTTACGTATGCCGATATTTCCATCTGTTTGTCTTCGGTCTTGAGCGCTACATCCAAGGCTTTCCGGTAATAGGCGGACGCCGAATCAAGGTCGGCTTTGGTGTGGTGCGCTATCCCTATGTAATAGTATGAGATCGCGATACTGCTATTGTATCTCTTGTTTTCTACGGCGATTTCCAGTACCCTCCTTGCGTACTTCATCAGTTTGTCGGCATCGGAGTTCTGGTAGAAGTCGGCTAACTGTTTGCAAATTGTAAATTCCTCGTCCGGCGTCGGTTTTTGAGTATTCAACACGCTTATCAATGAATCCACGTTTGGCGTTGACGTTTGCCCTTTAGCGTTTACGGCTAACAGCAACATTAAAGCAAAGGAAAATATACGTTTCATATGGCTGATGGTATTAAATACTGCAAAGGTACTTCCTTTCGCCGCGCTTTACTATCCCCCTTAAGCGGGATTCTTTTGCTATGCTTAAAACTCCCCCTTTAAGGGGATTGATTAGGGGGTGTCTTCTTCCGTAGCTTCGCATCAAATTATAAACCATTCAAATTATTTGATCATGAAGAAAATACTATTCGCCCTGATAGCGGCATTGGTACTGCTTAGTTGCGGAAAAGACGACGACCCGTCCGTCGACGCGACGCTCTCCGTTGAGCCTGTTGCTTTGTCCTTCACGGCTCAGGCTACCGAAACTCACGATGTGGTAGTGATGACAAACCAGTCTTCGTGGGATGCCGTTTCTTCCCAATCCTGGTGTACCATTACTAAAGGTAGCGACAAGTTCACCGTCAAGGCGGCGGCGAATACCTCTACATCGCCGCCGGCGCCCGCCATAATCACTGTAACGGCGGATAAGGCAAGGCCTGTAACCATTAATGTTACACAATCAGGCGTAGGCGCGGAGTTATCGGTAAGTCCGGACGCTCCGCTAACGTTCAGCAGTACGGGAGGGGCCAACGAAGCTAAAACGATTACCGTGACCACCAACCAATCGTCCTGGAACGTGACATCAAACCAATATTGGTGCACCGTAACAAAGTCGGGGAACAAGTTTACGGCGACGGCTTCCGCCAATACCGCAGAGGAGAAACGAAAGGCCGTCATCACCGTCTCGTCGGGCAGTGCGGCGAACGTAAGCATTGATGTTACGCAAACGGGCGCTTATACGGAAGACACGAACTTGGAGGCGGCTATCTACACGCTCGGCTATGCGGCAAATGCCGCAGACCAATTCAACAAGGGCCTGAAACCTTCCAATATATACTTGCCCGGAACAACCAATTACGTTGCCCTAAGCTTATATTACCTCCCCAACGGGGCGCTTGATCACGGAACATCATATATCCCCGGCGGGGAAGGAAGCACATACGGCTGGGTGTACTACGGCATAGATATGGGACGGCGTCCTTTCATAATGACATCTACGACCTCAATCGACAGCCGGGAACTGTCCTTCGCGGCAAGGTCTGCCGTTCGGGCCGGGACTTATGATTATGCTACCGATCCTGTCTATGTCATTGCTTATTTCGGGGACTGGACGGGTAGCAGCGTGTTTACTTCCTTGGATAACCTCAAACTGATTACGAATAACAGCGCTATCACGGAGCGGATATACAACAGCATGAGTTTTACCAACAACTGCTACAAGATGATCGTCTTCGGGAAGAATACTTCGGGTAAGCTTATAGGTAAGTACGCCGGGTATTCCGCAAGCGGGAAGACCTACGTATATTGGTGCCTTGATCCCGAAAGCCCGGCCTTCGGACAACAGGAGAGCAGGAACACTCCTTACTACTGATGCCATCAAAGGCAATAAGAGCGCAGTAACCGCGTTATACATATACTTTATTGGCAGTAGTTTTATGAAGATCAGACCCTTTATTTATATGATAACGCTTGTTTGCCTCGTCGCGGCTTGCAAAACGGCTAAGCTTAGCGATGCCGAAGCTAAGCAGCAGATAGGCGAATACTACGAGGCTGCCGCCATTTACCGGAAAGTTTATACGAAGATCAGCCCTAAAGACCGCTTCCTCCGTGGTTACGTCGCCTTCCGCATGGGCGAATGTAACCGCCTTGTCAACAACACGCCGCGGGCCTTGAGCGCCTATATGAACGCCTTGAGGTACAGGTATGCCGACAGTACGGTTAACCTGCGCCTCGGCCTTATGAACCAGAAGCAGGGGGCTTACGCCGAGGCTGTCAAGTATTACAGTGCGTACCTCGAAAGCGACCCTTCCAACGTCTGGGCGCAGAACGGATTGAAGGGCTCGGAGGAGGCTATCCTCTGGCGGAGGAACCCTACAAGGTATAAGGTGGCTAAGATGGACAAGTTTAACTCCAGGAGATCGGAGTTCGGCCCTATGTTCTACGGCGCAAACTACGACCGGCTTTATTTCGCCTCCTCCCGTACCAAGGACAAGGAGGCGAAGCCTAATCCTATAACAGGCCAGGTGAACAACGACTTCTTCCTCGCCAAACAGGACGAAAACGGTAACTGGCTCGCGCCTGAACTAATCGAGGATGCCGTAAATACGGAGTTCGACGAGGGTACGCCTTCCTTTACGGCCGACGGTAATACGATGTACTATACCTATTGCTCCGAAGATCCCGAAGGGTCGCGCACCTCGGAGATATACGTAGCCGCCCGCGCCAATGCCTCCTGGGGTAAAGGCTCGCGCACTACGATAGTCAAGGATTCTATTACCTCGCTTGGCCATCCGTCGGTCTCGCCTGACGGACGGTATCTTTACTTCGTCTCCGACGCGGGCGGCTTCGGTGGCAAGGACATCTTCCGCGCGAGGATTATTGGTAACGACTTCGGCCCTATGGAGAACCTCGGCCCTGCTATCAATACGCCGGGCGACGAGGTCTTCCCCTACGCACGCGATTCGGTCACGCTCTACTTCGCCTCCGACGGGCATCCGGGTATGGGGGGGCTTGACATCTTCCGCGCTACGCTCGACAGCGCCGGGGTGTGGAGCGTGGAGAATATGAAGTACCCTATCAACTCGCAGGCGGACGACTTCGGCATTACCTTCGCCGGCGGACGCGAAAGGGGCTTCTTTAGCTCTAACCGCAACGACCTCCGCGGGAGCGATCATCTCTATTCCTTTGAATTGCCCGTCATAACGGTCGTCATCGAGGGCATTGTCTCCGACATAAACGAGGAGCCTGTCGAAGGGGCTACCGTTCGTATCGTCGGGCAGGACGGGCTGAACGAAAAAACTAACGTCAGGCGCGACGGCTCTTACCGTATCGAGCTCGAGCGCGACGTCAAGTATGTGATGATGGCCTCCGCACGGGGCTTCCTCAACCAGAACTTTGAACTGAGCACTACTCCTGAGGAGCGGAGCGAGACGTATGTGGTGGACTTCTTCCTCTCGCCCGTGTATACGCCGGTAGTTGTCGAGAATATCTTCTACGCCTTCGATAGCGCCGTCCTGCGCGAAGAATCGAAAGAGGCTCTCGACGAGCTTATCAGGATGCTCAACGACAACCCCAACGTCGTCATCGAGCTTGGCGCGCATACCGACCGTATGGGGACGGACGCCTACAACGAGGGGCTGGCGCAGCGCCGGGCGCAGTCGGTCGTCTCCTACCTTATCGCCGGTGGCATATCGCCGGAACGCCTCGAAGCGAAGGGCTACGGCGAAAGCTCGCCTAAGGTTATCAATAAAAAAGCGGCGGCCGAGTGGGACTTCTTAAACGAGGGCGACGTACTGACCGAGGAGTTCGTCCTCAACCTTACGCCGCCCCAGCAGGAGATAGCCGACCAGATCAACCGCCGGACCGAGTTCCGCGTCCTGCGTACAAACTTCAACCTCTACTGATTATTACCTCACAGACGCAAACCTGTATATGCAACGGCTAATATAGGTTTCCCCCGGACGCAATACCGCTATCGGGAAATCGGCCTTGTTAGGGCTGTCGGGATAGTGCTGCGTCTCAAGGCAGAACGCCCCGCGGCGGGGATAGGTTACGCCGCCCTTGCCCATATCGCGGCCCGACATGGCATTGCCCGTGTAAAGCTGTATGCCCGGCTCGTTAGTGTATACTTCGAGCACGATGCCGTTATCATGCGAAGCGGCCATGGCGGCCACGCTGCGGACATCGCCTCCTGTGTTAAGCGTCCAGTTGTGGTCGTACCCGCCGCCCTTCAGCAACTGGTCGAAAGGCTCGTCTATGCGCTCGCCGATAGGCGCCGGCTTGCGGAAGTCTAACGGCGTGCCCTCGACAGGCTCTACGGCTCCCGTCGGTATCAGCGTCTCGTCTACGGGAGTATAGCCGTCGGCGTTGATCTGCATATAATGCGACAGGACATCGGAGCCGGGCTTGCCGGAAAGGTTGAAGTAGCTGTGATGCGTGAGGTTAACGACAGTAGGCTTGTCCGTCTTAGCCTCGTAGCTGATGTCAAGGGCGTTGTCATCGGTCAGTTTGTACACTACCTTGATGTTGAGGTTGCCGGGGAAGCCTGCATCGCCGTCGGGCGACAGGAGGGTAAGCTCCAGCGTCTGCCTGTCGACCTGGCGGGCGTCCCACACGCGGGTATGATAGCCGTCGGGGCCGCCGTGCAGCGTATGGCCGTTGTTATTGGCAGGCAGCCGGTAGCCGACGCCGTCGAGCGTGAAGCCTGCATTGGCTATACGGTTGCCGTACCGTCCGATAAGCGCGCCGAAGTTGCCCGGCGAGGCAATATAGTCGGCGATATTATCATAGCCGAGAACTACGTCCGTCATATTCCCGTCCCTGTCGGGCGCCATCATCGACACCCACCTTCCGCCGTAGTTAGTAATAGCGGCCTCAAGGCCGTTCCTGTTCACAAGCGCATACAGGGCCACGGGCTTGCCGTCTACCTCCGTGACAAAGTCGGACATCCTAAGCCCGGACAACGTCGTCGCTTCCTTCTTCTCGCCGCACGATAACAACAGGCTTACCGCCATTACGATCATAGATAACTTTTTCATACATACAGTTGATTTAATTGTTTACGCAAATTTAGCAATTAATTCCGCGTAGCGTAACCCGCGCGTCACTACATGGGGGGATAAGCGGGCGGACGACTTCGTTTATCTTCGCCGGAGATATTTTAACTTAATCTACAACAGCAATGGATACAAATGAATTGAAAAACGCGATTGCGCGCTCACGTAACGCAGCGGCGGCTTGCATACTAATGATTGCGGCGGCCTTAGCCTTCGCCCTGGCGGGATGCGACGGCGAGACGGACGGGCCGGAAGATCCCGACGAGCCGGTGAACACCGATACTCCGGGCTCGATCTCTACTCTCCGGGCCTGGCTCAACGAACAGCCTGACAACACGGCCGCTACGCCGTACAAGGTCAGCCTTAGCGACGTCAACCTCGACAGCGGGACGAACTGGGCCGACCTTGGCGTAGCCTTGAATGAGACGGGGAAATACATCGACCTCGACTTGTCGGGATGCACCGCGACGGCCATACCCGAAGGACGCTTGGAATCGAAGTACGAAGGGAGCAAATTGACCGTAACCTTCTACGGCACATTCGTCGGATGCAACCGGCTTGTGGCGATAAAGCTCCCTAAGGGCGTCAAAACCATCGGTCGGTATACCTTTTACGAGTGTGGAAACCTGGCGTCCGTCAGCCTGCCGGATAATCTCACCGAGATACACGGGTACGCCTTCAGGTTCGGCAAGGCCCTCAAGTCTATATCCTTACCCAACGGGCTGAAGGTGATCGAGGAGGGAGCGTTCGAGGAAACCGGACTGACGTCGGTGACGATACCCGCCTCTGTGCGAGGCTTCAAACATAGCGCGTTCAGGCTGTCGGCGCTAAAGACGGTCGTCGTCGAGGAGGGTGTGGACAGCATCAGCGAGTTGGCATTCTCACACTGCTACTCGCTCGAATCAATAAAACTACCGAACAGCATCCGCAGGATAGGCGACAGCTCGCTCGCCTTCTGCTCATCCCTTGAATCCATAACCATCCCCGCAGGCGTAACCTCTATGGGCCACAGCGTTTTCGAGCAGTGCAGCAAACTAAAGGAAGTGACCATGCTACCGGTTACTCCCCCTGCTATCGGCACAAGTGTTTTCCTCCTGAATTATTCCGGTTACGACGACGACATCACTATACGTGTCCCGGCCGCAAGCGTCAACGCCTACAAGACAGCCTACCGCTGGAGCGCATATGCCGACAAGATAGTCTCCTCCGGCAGTTGAGCTACATATAATACGGCGGAACTTATATACGCACGTATCCGCATCCTTAGTGTCATGACGGGATGCGTATGCATGCGTATTTTTCTGCTCCGCAATAC
>JAIRZN010000138.1 GCA_031267205.1 Tannerellaceae bacterium
TCCGCGCCGGCGAAAGCTACAAGTCCGCGCCGGCGTAACCGGCGAAAAAAAAATCAAATTTTTTTTACCCATCCGACATCTCATTTTAAAAATTCCTCGTATATTCGCGCACATTCAAACCTCTTATCCGAGTTCTTTCACATCATGAACCACTGACAGAGCGCAAGCGAAAAGGGCTAATACGATGGTCGCTTGGGCCAAGCAGATGGTCATTCCGGCCAAGCAGAGTGGCGTTAGGGCCAAGCAGAGTGGCGTTAGGGCCAAGCAGAGTGGCGTTAGGGCCAAGCAGAGTGGCGTTGGGGCCAAGCAGATGGTCGTCCGGGGCCAAGCAGATGGTCGTCGGGGCCAAGCAGATGGTCGTCGGGGCCAAGCAGATGGTAGTCCGGGCCAAGCAGATGGTAGTCCGGGCCAAGCAGATGGTAGTCCGGGGCCAAGCAGATGGTCGTCGGGGCCAAGCAGATAGTCGTCGGGGCCAAGCAGAGTGGCGTTTTGGGAAAGCAAAATATTAAAAAGACATAATACGATGAAAGTATTAAAGTTCGGTGGGACATCCGTAGGTTCCGTGTTGAGCATTTTAAATGTAAAGAAGATTGTAGAGGCTATCGACGAGCCTGTAATTATTATCGTATCGGCTCTTGGAGGCATAACCGACAAGCTGCTTGCCATCTCCGCCCTCGCTTCCAAGGGAAATGCGGGCTACGAGGCGGACCTGTCGGAAATCGTGACCCGCCATCTGGAAGTTATAGAAGGAGTAATCCCCTGCGTCAGCTTGCAGAACGAGGTCAGGGAAGGAGTAATGAGCCTGTTTGACGAGTTGGGCAACATACTGAAAGGCGTTTTCCTCATCAACGACCTTTCCTCCAAGACATCCGACACTATCGTGAGCTATGGCGAGCGTATCTCCTCGCTTATCCTTTCCAACGTTATAAAAGACGCACGGTTGTTTGATTCGCGCAAGTTCATCAAGACGGCCAAGCAGTTCAGCAAACATATTGTTGATTTTGAGCTGACCAATCGACTGATCAGGCAAGCCTTTACGCCGCTGCCCCGCGTCTCGGTGGTTCCGGGATTCATATCATCAAGCAAGGAAAACGGCGAAGTGACCAACCTTGGACGCGGAGGCTCGGACTATACGGCCGCAATCCTGGCGACAGCGCTCGATGCCTCGACGCTTGAGATATGGACCGATGTGGACGGCTTTATGACTGCCGACCCGCGCGTAATCAGTTCCGCTTACGTGATCGACCGCCTGACCTTCACCGAAGCGATGGAGCTGTGCAATTTCGGAGCCAAGGTGATATACCCGCCAACCATCTATCCTGTATATCACAAAAACATCCCTATCCGTATCCGTAACACCTTCAACCCCTGCGCCCCCGGCACATACATATCCAAGGAGCGCAACGATACGGGCAAATCTATGATTAAAGGCATATCCTCGATTAACGATACCTGCCTCATTACCGTGCAGGGGCTTGGCATGGTTGGTGTGATAGGTATAAACTACCGTATCTTCAAGACCTTGGCCAAAAACGGTATAAGCGTGTTTATGGTTTCACAGGCGAGTTCCGAGAACAATACCACTTTTGCCGTATGCAATGCCGACGCAGACCTGTCGGTCGTCGTCCTGAACGAAGAGTTCGCCCTTGAACGTGCACAAGGCGAGATCAGCGACATAGTGGCGGAAAAGGGACTTGCCACCGTCGCCATCGTTGGCGAGAACATGAAGCGTACTCCGGGTATAGCCGGTAAGCTCTTCGGAACACTCGGCAGGGCCGGCATCAGCGTCATCGCCTGCGCACAGGGAGCATCGGAGACGAATATCTCCTTCGTCATCAACCTCAAATACTTGCGCAAGGCGCTTAACTCGATACATGACTCCTTCTTCCTTTCGGAATACAAGGTGCTTAATCTTTTCATTGCCGGCGTAGGAACGGTCGGAGGGAAACTGCTGGAACAAATACGTATCCAACAATCTACCCTGATGGAGCAAAACGCGCTTAAGCTAAGGGTCGTCGGGGTAGCTAACTCCAAGAAAGCGCTCCTGTCGCGAGAGGGATTGAACCTGGATACCTGCATCCGTGAGTTGAAAGAAGAGGGCGACAACAGTTCGCCGCGACACTTGTGCGAAGAGATACTGAAGATGAATATCTTCAACTCCGTCTTTGTGGATTGCACCGCCAGTGCGGAAATAGCCGGCATATACGAGGAATTGCTGAAAAACAATATCTCGGTTGTAGCCGCTAACAAGGTGGCCGCCTCTTCACTGTACAGCAACTACGTAAAGCTGAAGGAGACGGCCCGCCAGCGTGACATCAAGTACCTCTTCGAGACTAACGTCGGCGCAGGCCTCCCTATTATCAACACAATGAACGACCTTATAAACAGCGGCGACCATATACTGGGATTAGAAGCGGTGCTTTCGGGTAGCCTCAACTTCATCTTCAATACACTGAGCGCCGACATTCCATTCAGCCGGGCGATAATGATGGCAAAGGAGGCGCGCTACGCTGAGCCTGACCCGCGTATCGACCTTAGCGGTAAAGACGTCATACGTAAATTGGTCATCCTGGCGCGCGAAGCCGGATATAAAGTCGAACAAAAAGACGTAAAGCTGAATATATTCATCCCCGAAAAATATTTCGAAGGCTCGCTCGACGATTTCTGGAACAACATAAAGGAATTGGACGCCGAATTTGAAGCAATGCGTAAAAAGGTGGAAGCCGAAAAGAAACGCATACGCCTCGTAGCTAAAATGGAAAAGGGAAACTGCCAGGTAGGACTTCGGGAAGTGGACCGTTACCATCCCTTCTACGAACTGGAAGGTAGCAACAATATCATCATGATCTCTACCGAGCGCTACAACGATTACCCCATGATCATCAAGGGATATGGCGCAGGCGACAATGTTACGGCCGCCGGAGTATTCGCCGACATCATATCCATCGCTAACATACGCTGACGTTAACAAGCAAATGTAATGAAGAGTATCATCATTTTAGGCGATGGGATGGCCGACGAACCAATCCCCGCCCTTGGAGGGAAAACTCCCCTGCAATACGCCCGTACACCTTATATGGACATGCTGGCCGAACGAGGTGTTACGGGACGGCTGAAGACTGTCCCCGCCGGCTTTCATCCGGGTAGCGAAGTAGCTAACCTCTCCGTACTGGGATACAACCTGCCGGAAGTATACGAGGGCCGTGGAGCGCTGGAGGCGGCAAGCATGGGCGTCGTACTCCAACAAGGTGAACTCGCCTTGCGCTGTAACCTGGTTTGCATAGAAGACGGTGTAATAAAGAACCATTCCGCCGGACATATACATACCGAAGAGGCCGACGAGCTTATCCGCTACCTGAACGCTGAGTCGGGATACGGGCAGGTGATGTTTCACACCGGCGTCTCTTACCGCCACCTGCTGGTTGTCAAGGGGGGCGATAAACGCATCGGTTGCACTCCCCCGCACGACGTCCCGCTGCAACCCTTCCGCCCGCTCATGGTAAAACCTCTCGTACCTGAGGCCGGGGAGACGGCCGCACTGTTAAACCGACTGATACTTAAATCGCAGGAACTCCTCGCCGGACATCCGGTAAACAAACGACGGGTAGCCGCAGGCAAAGACCCCGCCAACAGTATATGGCCCTGGTCGCCCGGCTATCGTCCGGCCATGCAGACACTCGACCGGATGTACGGCACAGGCAAAAGCGCCGTAATATCGGCCGTCGACCTGATACGGGGTATCGGGGTATACGCCGGAATGGAAGTCATACACGTCGACGGCGCCACCGGACTATACGACACTAACTACGAGGGCAAGGCCAAAGCCGCCCTGGAGGCCCTGAAGACTAACGATTTCGTCTACCTGCACATCGAAGCCAGCGACGAGGCGGGGCACGAGGGCGACGTGGGGTTGAAGGTAAAGACTATCGAATACCTCGACGACAGGATCGTACGCCCAATCTATGAAGCTATCCTGACATGGAACGAACCGGTAGCCATAGCCGTACTGCCCGACCACCCGACGCCTTGCTCCATCAGGACGCATACCGACCGGCCTGTACCCTTCCTTATCTTTAAACCGGGGCAAAAGCCGGATTCTGTTGTCAAGTATGATGAGTTTTCGGTAGAAAATGGTAAATTTGCCGTATTGAACGAAAACCAATTCATTAAAGAACTCATAGGATATGAAGTATTACAGCACAAATAAAAAAGCCCCCCTTGCCTCGCTCAAGAGAGCCGTCATTAAAGGGCTGGCAGGCGACAAAGGTTTGTATATGCCTGAGAACATCGACCTCATGAAAGATTTTGTGATTGGGGAAATGAAGAACATGACCTTCCAAGAAATATCCTGCGTGATAGCCAGAGCCTTGTTCGGCGACGACGTCGACGGCGATACCCTCGACAGGATCGTTAAAGACACCATCTCCTTCGACGCTCCTATCGTACACTTGCACGACAATATATACTGCCTCGAACTCTTCCACGGCCCGACAATGGCCTTTAAAGACGTGGGGGCGCGCTTCATGGCGCGTCTTCTGGCTTATTTCATAGACAAGGAAGGGGTCAAGGATGTGAACGTCTTAGTCGCTACATCGGGCGATACAGGGAGCGCCGTAGCTAACGGCTTCCTCGGCATGGAAGGTATTAATGTATACGTGCTTTATCCTAAAGGCAAAGTGAGCGCCATACAGGAATGCCAGTTCGCTACACTTGGCAGGAATATTACTACGCTGGAAATCGACGGCACGTTCGACGACTGCCAGGCTATCGTCAAAGCCGCCTTTATGGACGAGGAAATGAACGAACACTCTAAACTAACATCGGCCAACTCCATCAACGTCGCACGCTTCCTACCGCAATCATTCTACTACTTCTACGCATACGCCCAGTTAGACAAGATAGGAAAGGCCGACAACCTGGTGATAAGCGTGCCCAGCGGCAACTTCGGCAACCTCGCAGCCGGACTCTTCGCTCACTGGATGGGACTGCCCGTCAAACGCTTTATAGCCGCCAACAACCGTAACGATGTCTTCCTCGATTACCTGCGCACGGGCCGGTACAAGTCGCGACCCTCCGTTTCTACATTAGCTAACGCCATGGACGTGGGCGACCCAAGCAACTTCGCACGAATAACGGACCTGTTCAGTATCTACCCCAACCCATACGCTGCCATCCTCAAGCGTATATCAGGATACAGCTATACCGACGAAGTGATTGCCGCTACAATGCGGCAGGTATATCGCCGGTACGGCTACGTCCTCGACCCTCACGGGGCTTGTGGATACGAAGCCTTGTCGGAAGAAAGGCAGGCATACGAACTCGCTAAGATCGAAACAGGCCTCTTCCTCGAAACCGCACATCCTGCCAAGTTCAAAGCCTCCGTCGATACCATACTCGGCGTCAACCTCGATGTCCCGGACAAACTTCGCTCCTTTATGGAAGGTGAAAAACAAAGTATCTCCCTAAGCCGCGACTTCGAAGGCTTCAAGAGATACTTCCTCAGTAGATAAACGCCGCAATCCTACCTCTTAATCAATTTGAAGGTGCGCCCGCTACCTGTTTTTACAAAATATGCGCCTGCGGACAGGCGGGCGACGGGAATCGCTTCCGCTTCGCTACGGGCTACGTCCGTGATGAGCAGGCTGCCTTTGAAATCATAAATGCCGATCGTTTCACCCGGCTGCAAACCGTATATGATTACTTCCTCGACGGCCGGATCGTAGAAGAGGCCTCCGCCGTCTTCACGGATGCCTTCGGCCGAGGTTGAACCGTCGCCGACGAATACTGCCAAGGCTTTGGATTCAGGTGTGGAGAGCGTAGTGGGGATGCCGTTCTTCCACAGCGTCGCACCGTAGCCGTCCCTCTGCCCCGCTATGTAGATGTCGTTGCCTGATCCGTGCACGGAATTGAATTGCGCACCGGCCGTTGTCGCAGCCACGCCATTAGTCCACAAAATCGCATTAGAGGACGATTCTCTATATCCTGTTACATATACATTATTATTATGCGCATAAACAGACGTGGTTTGATAATCGCCGGGAAGGGGCGTGTGCGTTCCGTTTTTCCATAAATGCGCACCGTTGTCGTGTCCCGTTACATATACATTTGAACCGTCGACGAACAGGGCCGTAGCCCACGGGTCGAAATCCGTCTCGCCGTCGGTAATATTCGTCGGCGTTCCGTTCTTCCACAGCCGTATGATCCTCTTTGTCTTTTCACGCTCTACATCGCCAAGAACATACACGTCATTGCCGACAACATGTATAGCCCGCCCGATGGCCACTACGTATTCGCTACTGATGCTGTTGGGGAAAATCGTCGGCACGCCGTTCTTCCAGAAGGCGGCCTTTTGTTTCCCGAAATTTATACTCACACTCCCCGCCAGGTAGACGTCGTTGTTAGACACAAAGACGCTAGTCGGAAACTCGCCCGTAGGAAATTCCGTCAAAACATTGTTCTTCCACATAATATACCTGGTGGAGGCGACGGAATTAGGCCTGTAAAACCCCGTCACGTACACATCTCCCCTGTAAACAAAAACGGAGGTTATAGAAACCGTGTATACAGCGTTTGGCATCGTGAGGTTAGTCAGGGCGCCGTTTTTCCATACCGCCGCCTGACGCCTGTCGGTAATGCCGCCCACGTAAACGTCCTGCGCAAAGATGCCGGTTGCCGTCAGGAGGGCCATCACCGCAATCAAAAGTAAGTTCCTTGTCTTCATATTCGTACTCGTATTAATTTAATCGGTAAACTTCTATACCGGCAAAGGTAAACGACGCACTTTACGCCTCCTTCCCCATATCAGGGGACGAATAAGGAAGATGGGCTGCAAAAAATTATCTTTGCCGTCTAAACATATAAAAAATGGAACACCACGAAGTATCGCCGACCGGCCGGCAGTTGTCAATAGAAGAGCCGCATGTACTGAACGAACACAACAAGACCGAGTATCCTCCGATGCATACGGCGGAGCATATACTCAACCGGACTATGGTCGGGATGTTCGGCTGCGGACGTTCGCGCAACGCGCATATAGAGAAGAAAAAGAGCAAATGCGATTACTTGTTGGATGAAGCGCCCTCCGCAGGTGTCATGGACGAAGTGGAGCGCAGGGTAAACGAGGTGATAGACATGCACCTGCCCGTCACGATCGACTTCCTGACACGCGAAGAGGCCGCCGGCATCGTAGACTTGAGCAAACTGCCCGGTAACGTGAGCGAAACGCTGCGCATAGTGCGCGTAGGCGATTACGACGCCTGCGCCTGCATAGGCGATCATGTCGGCAATACGTCCGAGATAGGTCGCTTCAAGCTGCTTAACTGTGATTATGCAGAAGGAAGGCTTCGCGTACGCTTCAAACTTATGTGATACGTCCGCCGACAATGTCGCCTGCGCCGTTAAGGGGGGCCTTTCGGAATTATCTCTTACCTTTGTCGGTATTAATAAACGTAGGCAATAATAATATGTCGAACAGCAATATAAGCGTAAAAGGCGCGCGCGTAAACAATCTCAAAGATATAAATGTTGAAATTCCAAGGGGAAAGTTAGTCGTAATCAGCGGACTGTCGGGCAGCGGCAAATCGTCCCTCGCCTTCGATACCCTGTATGCCGAAGGGCAGCGGCGTTATGTTGAGAGCCTCTCGGCATACGCCAGGCAATTCCTTGTGCGGATGAGCAAGCCGGAGTGCGATTACATCAAAGGCATCCCGCCGGCTATCGCTATCGAACAAAGGGTTAACACACATAATACGCGCTCGACGGTCGGCACGTCGACGGAGTTGTACGAATACATACGGATGCTTTTCGCGCGCGTGGGGAAGACTATATCGCCGGTTTCGGGCGAGGAGGTGAAGAAGCATAACGTGAACGACGTAGTCGACTGGTCGCTCTCGTTCCCTGTCGATACGCGCCTCTCGATCTCGACCCCCGTCATTCACCCCATAGGTCGCGATATAAGGCAGCAGCTCGGCATATTGCAGAAGGAAGGGTACACGCGACTATATGCGGACGGCGATATTTGCCGCATACAGGAGGTTTTGGACAGTGAGCAGATGCCTGCTTCGGTAGAACTGCTTGTCGACCGTCTTGTTGTCTCCGTTGCCGAAGCTACGCGAAGCCGACTGGCCGATTCGGTGGAGACTGCATTCTTCGAGGGGCGCGACATATGCCGTGTGCGTGCCTATACGCCTGACGGGGTAGAGATGCGCGAGTTTTCAAAGAAATTCGAGGCCGACGGCGTGACCTTCACAGAGCCTACGGAGAGGATGTTTAACTTCAACAATCCGGTCGGGGCATGTTCGACGTGCGGAGGGTTCGGCAAGGTGATGGGTATAGACGAAAGCCTTGTCGTGCCCAATCGTAATTTGTCTGTCTACGAGGGCGCCGTAGCCTGTTGGAGCGGCGATGTGATGGGCGAATGGCTGAAGGCTTTTATACGTGACAGCAATGCGTACGACTTTCCTATCCACCGGCCTTACGACAAGCTGACGGCCGACGAGCGGAACCTGCTGTGGAACGGGCGCGACGAGTTGCGGGGGATAAACGCCTTCTTCGCCTTCGTGCTTGAGAACACCTATAAGATACAGTTCCGCGTGCTTCTATCCCGCTATCGTGGGAAGACGATCTGTCCAGTGTGCAACGGCAGCCGCCTGAAGAAGGAGGCGATGTATGTGAAGGTAGGTGGCGCGGATATTTTGAACCTTGTGACGCTGCCCGTATCGGAGCTGAAGGTCTTTTTCGACCGCCTGAGCCTTAGCGACGGAGACGCCCTGATAGCCCACCGCCTGCTGATAGAGATAAACCGCCGCCTGCAACTGCTGCTCGACGTAGGGCTGGGTTACCTTACGCTCGACCGCCTTTCGTCTACCCTCTCCGGCGGCGAGAGCCAGCGTATAAACCTTGTGACATCCTTGGGCAGCAGTTTAGTCGGCTCGCTCTACAT
Organism: Tannerellaceae bacterium; assembly: GCA_031267205.1. Taxonomy (GTDB): domain Bacteria; phylum Bacteroidota; class Bacteroidia; order Bacteroidales; family Tannerellaceae; genus DFXE01. The sequence goes on from JAIRZN010000138.1 coordinate 8,942, forward strand.
ACTCGACGAGCCGAGCATAGGTCTACACTCGCGCGATACAGGCCTGCTGATACAAGTGTTGCGCCGGCTGAAGGATCTGGGCAATACCGTCGTTGTCGTAGAGCATGACGAGGAGATTATCCGCGCCGCCGACCACGTTATCGACATCGGCCCGCTTGCCGGGCGTCTCGGCGGTCAGGTAGTATACGAGGGCGACGTAGCGGATTTTAAGGGCGAGACACTGAGCTTCACCCTCCGCTACCTTAGCGGCGAATTCAAGATCAAGGTTCCCACGCACCGGCGCAAGTGGAACAGCTACATCTCCGTCAGTAGAGCTATGCGTAATAACCTGAAGTGTATAGACGTCCGGTTTCCGCTCAATATAATGACCGTCGTCACCGGCGTCAGCGGGTCAGGCAAGAGCACCCTGGTGCGCGACATACTCTATGAGTCCATGCGCCAATGGTTAGACAGCGTCGCTCAGCTTGACGGTTTACCTTCGGCGCTCGGCGGCGACGTCTCCTCTATACATGCGATAGAGTTTGTCGACCAACATTCCATAGGCAAGAGTTCCCGCTCCAATCCCGTCACATACATAGGCGCGTACGACGACATACGCAAGCTGTTCGCCGAGCAGATGTTGTCGAGGCAGATGGGCTTCACGCCGGCTCATTTCTCTTTCAACAAAGAAGGCGGGCGTTGCGAAGAGTGCAAGGGCGAAGGCTATGTAGTAGTCGAAATGCAATTCATGGCCGACATATCCCTGCTCTGCGACGTATGCCACGGCAAGCGTTTCCGCAGCGAAGTGCTGGAGGTCGAGTATCACGGCGTCAACATAAACGATATGCTTGAGATGACAGTGAACCAGGCTATCGAGTTTATGGAACAGTGGAACGGCAGCTATGAGAAGAAGATAATCAAACGCCTGAAACCTCTCCGGGACGTAGGTCTGGGATACATCAAACTCGGACAACCATCATCTACGCTCTCCGGCGGCGAGAACCAGCGCGTCAAGCTCGCCTATTTCCTCGCCCAGGAGCAACAGGAACAGACGCTCTTCATTTTCGACGAGCCTACGACAGGGCTGCACATCCACGACATAAAGACGTTGCTCAAAGCCCTCGACGCCTTGATAGGAAACGGCCATACGGTCGTCGTGATTGAGCATAACATGGACGTTATAAAGAGCGCCGACTATATAATCGACCTCGGCCCCGAAGGCGGCGACGAAGGCGGCTCCGTCGTATGCACCGGCACTCCCGAAGAGGTATCCAAGTGCAAAGCCTCCCACACAGGCCGCTTCCTGAAGGCGAAGTTGTCGAATCGCAGCCCTCGTACTCGTAAAGATGCACACAAAACACCCGATTGCTGATGGCGGTAGCCGAAGTACCGGTAACAAACCCGCCCGTTTTTATTCGTCCGTTCGCTTGCGTTATTACGGCCATATCATGTATATTTGCCGGAGCGAGAATCGCGATTAAAATTTTATCCTGATGAAACAAAATGACTGGAAAGAACGCTTGGGCGTGATGTATTCTACTGACCCCGGTTATAAATATGATACCGGAGATGCGGAAGGGGAAGGGGAGGTAACTTTCCCGAAGGGTAAACAACCCTTGCGCATATCGCTCGACAAACGTAACCGCAGGGGCAAGGCCGTCACGCTTGTAACCGGTTTCCGAGGTGCAACGGCCGACATGGAGACGCTCGGCAGGTGGCTCAAGACGAGGTGCGGCGTCGGCGGTTCGACGAAGGACGGCGAAATAATCCTGCAAGGCGACCTGCGCAACAAGGCTCTCGAACTGCTACAAAAAGAAGGCTACGACAAGAGCCGCATCATCTGAACATATGCTAACCATTTACAGAGCGTCCGCAGGGGCGGGCAAAACGTATAAGCTGACGGGCGAGTACCTCAAGATGCTATTCGCCTGCGAGGATAACTACCGGCATATCCTTGCCGTGACCTTCACAAATAAAGCTACCGATGAGATGAAGGGCCGTATCATAGAGGAACTGTACAACCTCGCCGCACGCCGCCCGTCGGGGTACGTCGGCATGTTGCGCGACGAATACGGCCTGACCGAGGAGCAGATACGCCTTAAGGCTAAGAAGACGCTCGTGACTATATTGCATGACTACGCGGCGTTCAGTATAAGCACCATCGACCGCTTCTTCCAGCAAATCATGAGAGCCTTCTCGCGCGAGATTGGTTTGCAGGGAGGCTATGGTATCGAGATGGACCAGGATATGGCGCTCTCGGAGGCCATAGATAATATGCTGGCCGAACTTGATAGGCCTGAGAACAAGGATCTGCTTGGGTGGATGCTACGCTTTGCAGAAGATAAGGTGGAGAGCGGAGGCGAGTGGAACCTGAGGCGCGAGATCATGTCGCTAAGTCGCGAGATATTCAAGGAGCGTTATAAGACGTACAGCGAAAGGATAAACCTCGACATCGCCGACAAGCAGACGCTCGAAGTCTACAAGAACGAACTCTACGCCATCATACGGTCGACGGAATCACGACTGAAGGAACTCGGCGCGAAAGGGGCGGCCGTTCTACATCGGTACGCCTTGCAACCGTCCGACTTCAAGGGGAGCAGCCGCTCGCCGATGTTTTACTTCGACAAATTGGCGGCGGGCGAGATTAAGGAGCCTACGGCTACGTTCGTCGCCTTGGTCGATAACGTTGAGGGATGTTATACCAAGACGACGCCCGGCGATGTCGTGCCGATTATCTCTTGCGCCTTCGACAACGGCTTGAACGATTGCATCCGCAGCATCGTGGAGCAATTCGATAATATGACGGATTATTATTCGGCCAAAGAAATCGTGCGCAATTACTACACTCTCGGCATCCTGAACGACGTGTCGCACCAGATCGCCGCCTACCGCAAGGAAAATAACATTATGCTCATCGCCGATACTACCGAGCTACTGAACAAGATTATCGACATGAGCGACGCGCCCTTCGTATACGAGAAGACGGGAACGAAGATCAACCATTACATGATAGACGAATTCCAGGATACGAGCGATATGCAGTGGCGTAACTTCCGGCCCCTCATCTCGGAAAGCCTGGCGCATGGTCACAGGAACATGCTCGTGGGAGATGTTAAGCAGAGCATCTACCGCTTCCGCAATTCCAACTGGAAACTCTTGGACGAACAGGTGAAGCTCGACTTCCTCCAAGAGCAGGTGAGGGAGGAAACCCTCGTGGATAACTGGCGTAGCTTCCGGCATATCGTGGCCTTTAACAACGCCTTCTTCAACGCCGCGCCTGCTCTCTTGGAGGCTTTGTACGACGAGCCTGCCATCGCGAAGGCTTACGCCGGAAGCGAGCAGTCGACGCCTGACGCATTCCGGCTGACGGAGGGGCGCGTGAAGGTCGACTTCCTCAGCGGCGGGGAGACGGACAACTGGAGGGAGGAGGCTATGTCGCGCCTGCCGGCTGAGATAGAACGCCTCCAGGACAATGGCTACCGCTTGAAGGACATAGCCATACTTGTGCGCACGAACCAGGAGGGCGCCGTCGTCGCCGATACGCTGCTGGAATACAGGGAGGCTCATCTCGATAGCCGCTACCGCTTCGACATCATATCGGACGACGCTCTTTTCGTAAGCTCCTCGCCGGCCGTGCGCTTCCTCGTCGGTATGCTCAACTATCTTAAGAACCCCGGTAATACAACCAACAGGCAACTGGCTTGCCTGTCCTGCTACATGGCTTCGGGCGGGAACATACCGCACTACGCCGCCAGGGAGCTTGTGTTCCCGGAGGAAATGGAAGCAAGCTTGCAAGCGCTCGCGCGGCGGACGCTGTACGAAATAACGGAGGGCCTCTTCCGCCTCTTCCCCGACTGCTTCAAGGAGAATGAGCAGGTCTTCGTGCAGGCCTTTTCGGATATGATACTGGAGTTCTCGCAAAGGGAAAACGCCGGCGTAGAACGCTTCCTCGCATGGTGGGACGAGACGGGCTCGCGCAAGACTATCGCTACGCCCGACGGACAGAACGCTATACGCATACTGACAATCCATAAGTCGAAGGGCCTTGGCTTCAAGGTCGTGATAACGCCCTTCTGCGAATGGAACATCGACCACCGCCCTACGCAACCTGTCATCATCTGGTGCCACCCGCAGACGAAGCCGTTCGACCGCCTCTACCTGCTGCCCATACGCTACGGGCAGGGCCTCGCGCGTACCATATTCGCCGGAGACTATCTCGCGGAGCGGCTCAACGCTTCGGTAGACAACCTTAATACGCTGTACGTCGCCTTCACGCGCGCCAAAGAGGAGCTTATAGTCTTCGCCCCGCGCCCGAAGAAGATCAACAATAAGACCGGCGAGACGGAGAAAATATCCTCGATAGCCGATTTGCTATGGGCCGGAATAAGGGCCGCTTTCCCCGCATTCGATGCCGAGGCGGGATTGCTGGACATGGGAACGTCGTCTCCCCAGCCTGCCGAAACGAAGGATGCAGCGTCGGCTGAAGAGGCCCTTATGGGAAGAATAGCATCCGTATCGCCCGACGGGAGGATGCAACTGCGACTATACGGCAAAGGGATGTCATTCGACAACGTACACAGGAAACACGGCGCACTGATGCACGAAATACTCTGCGCCATACGCACGGGCAAGGATATAACGGCGGCTCTGGAGAAGTTCAGGCTCGGAGGCGTAGTCGACCGCGAAGAGGCGGTGGCCTTAATTTCCGTACTGAAGGAACTGCTGTCGACTCCGGGCGTCGAGCCATGGTTCGACGGCTCGGCGCGCGTGCTGAACGAAGTAGAGATACTCTTCGACAAAGGACAAAGCCGCCGCCCCGACCGCGTAATGATATACCCCGACCACGTAACGATAGTAGATTATAAGTTCGGCAAGCCCTCGCCTTCCCACAACACACAGCTTAAGGACTACATCAGCCTGGTACGCCGCATGGGATACCCGAATGTGGAAGGCTACCTGTGGTACATCCCTGCCGCGCAACTCCTGCGCATAGAATGAAAATCTATACCCCTCCTCCCGCCGACATTCCGCCGGCGGGAAAAAACGCCGCCGGATTGAACAATGAGGACAATCCGGCGGTAATGTTAACATGTACGGGGAATGACGGCGGCGCGCCGTATCATTCGTAGATCGCGGGGGCTTACATCCCGTTCGTCATCGGCCATTCTACGCCGGTGAGTATAGCCAGCACTTCGCCGTCTTTCGTTACCTCCGCCGTGCAGGGGCCGAAGCTTTTCAGCGGGGAGACGAACACGAAGCTTGTTTCCGGCGGTTCGACGAGCAGGCCTATGGGCTTTTTCTGGCCGTCCTCCTCGAAATAAGGTTTTATCGGGCAGTTCGTATGGTCGCCGTCCAACGAAGGGTTGGCCACGAGTATCATCACGCCGCCTGCGGCCTTGGGGCAAAGGGCTACGGCGAAGGCCACCTGGTCGGCCATCACGAGCGCCATAGTTTTCTGGTCGACAATCCTCTGTTCCGCTACGGCGAGGACGGGCATTTCCGACATCTCGTCGTCGTCGCCGTCGCCGTCATTATTGCCATTCTTGCCCACGGAGACGCTGCGGCGCGCCAGGACACGTTCAAACTGGTCGACCATAGCGTTTATATAGTCCATTATATCCTCTGCGGCCGTCACGTCCTTGCCCGTCAGCTTACCGGAGCTGTACGTTATGTCGAGGGATAGCGTGAAGGCTTTAAAAGCTTTATCCACCTTGGGGCGTATCTCTTTCATCGTTCCCTGTTCCTCCGAATTTTCGAGGTTACGGGCGCGTTCTTCGTAAAGGCTCATGAACCTGTCGTTTTCTGTTTCAATCTTCTCGATTATGGACGCCAGCTTGAGCGTCTGCACGGCGGCGGCGTAGCGCGGCTTGTCCAGATCCTGAAGCATATTGACGATCAGGGCGTCGGTCTCCGTCATCGGGGCCGTCCTTATGGCCTTGTAGTTTTTAAGTATTTCGGTCAGTATCACGGCGGCCTCTTTCTCGGCTCCATCCGAACCGATCGCCGCCACGTTCACGCTTCCGCGAAAGACCGCGAATGCGCTACGTCGCGCGATGTTAGCCTCCTTGAGGTATTTTGTTTCTACCGACCCGGAACTCCTTTTGTATATAATGTCCTCCCGCAGGAACAGGTTGTGGAATACGTTCCATAGAGGTTGCGATTCGGGGACGCCGGTAATGAGGGGGTTAGCGTACACGACAATAAAGCGGTGGAAGTCGAAATGTTCGCCGTTCCTGAATAAATCTACAATTCTTCCGTAGTTCTTGACAGTTTTCATATGAGTAAAAATTTAAAATTATGTATTATTGGTTGCGAAGATAAATACTATTTTTATTTCCCTGCTCTTTTTTCCCGTTTTTTTTAGTTTTTTTTGACGGGGAAGCATAAACCCGAAGCGATTCGGATCTTTCCAAAATACCGGAAAGTATAAAAATGTCCGTTTCCGAGCCTTCAGGCATGCCGGAAAGTATAAAAACGCCCGTTTTGAACCTTTCAGACATGCCGGAAAGTATGAAAACGCCCGTTTCCAAGCTTTCAGGCACGTCGGAAAGTATGAAAACGCCCGTTTCCGAGCTTTCAGGCACGTCGGAAAGTATGAAAATGCCCGTTTTCAAGCTTTCAGGCACGTCGGAAAGTATGAAAACGCCCGTTTTGAACCTTTCAGGCATGCCGGAAAGTATGGAAACGCCCGTTTTGAACCTTTCAGGCATGTCGGAAAGTATGAAAACGCCCGTTTTGAAGCTTTCAGGCATGTCAGAAAGTATGAAAACGCCCGTTTTGTGGTTTTCAGGCATGTCGGAAAGTATGAAAACGCCCGTTTTGAACCTTTCAGGCATGCCGGAAAGTATGAAAACGCCCGTTTTGGGGTTTTCAGGCATGTCGGAAAGTATGAAAACGCCCGTGTGGCGTTTTCCGGCGATTGGGAAAGCTTGCTGCGTCGACGTTATGCCCATGGCGGCAGATCGGTTTTTATGAAACCGTCTGTCCGGATATAAGCAAATAATGGATTCGGAACGGCTTCTTACGGGCGCGCCCGCGCATGATGGTATTTTGTATGAAAATATGCGGGGATTTGGCGGAGTGAAAAGTTTGTTTACCTTTGGGAAAGTAATTTTTAAAGCAGATAAATTATGGAAGCCAAATTGTTTAGTATGGGCGTTGCGGCCGTAAATTTTGTAGTATTGGTTACGAAGAAATTTACTAAGCGAATAGCGTTTGTTGCGCTCGCCGTGTCTGCTTTGTTAGCGGGTTACGGATGTACTTATGAACCACTGGATTTTTTGTCGCCGGAAAGTTTTGATGTAAGCTCATCCGAGCAGGATTTCGACGTCAAGACTAAGCAGGAACATTATGTCGATTATGGACTGATGGTTAACAACGAAGAATATTTTCATTGTATCGACACGATAACGGGGTATGCCGATACGCTTGATTACGGAGCGTATATAGTTGTGGAGAATCCGCATTTTTATGTCAATGAGGATTTTCCTGATGAGATCGTTGGCGAGTGGTTCAGGATAACGTTAACGGATAAGCGCACCAAGCACGTGCATTTGTCCGCGAACAATGAGGGCGCGGACAGGACGCTTTCGTTTAGGCTATTCCGAATTTCGCCCAGTTATGATATACAAATAATTCAGAGGGGGAAGACGGGGAAGTAAGTGAGGCGGGCGGTTTGTCTTGCTGTGGGAAATCATACCTTTACCGGCATAAGCAATTAACGGGTGATGCAGCGAGCGCAGTAATTTGCCTTGTCACGGGAAATTGCAACTATATAAACAATTAATGAGTAATATGATGAAAAAACTATTCGCTATTTCAGCAACTATCCTGTTCGTAACGGCGGGATTCACAGGGTGC
>JAIRZN010000151.1 GCA_031267205.1 Tannerellaceae bacterium
CTCATGTGGTTCTTCATAGTCTTTTCCATCATCCACGTCTACTTAGTATTCTACCACGACTATATCGAGCGCCACGGCGTAACCTCTTCCATGATCGGCGGATGGAAATTCATAGAAGAAGAGATGGCTGCCGAAGAAGAAAAGAAGGAGCAGCAATGAAACGGCTTGTGCTCGGAATAGGCAACCTGCTGCTGGGCGACGAGGGGGTCGGCATACACGTCGTCCGGGCGCTCGAAGGCATGGAGCTGCCGCCGGATACCGACGTCCTCGACGGCGGAACGGGGGGCTTGCATCTCATCGGCCTGATCGAGGGCTACGAACGCATCGTCATGGTCGACGCTACCCTCGACGAACAGCCCGCCGGCACGGTGCGACACCTGAAGCCACGTTACGCATCCGACTTCCCGACGCTCATGAGCGCCCACGAAATAGGCCTGCGCGACATGATCGCGGCCATGCACCTCACCGGCCATGTCCCGGACATAGACCTCCTCGTCGTAACGGCAAGCAATGTCGGACGCCTCGGCCTCTCCCTAACCCCGCCCGTCGCAGAAGCCATCCCCGAAGTAATCCGCCGCATCAAGCTCCTGCTACACTGATCCGCAACCCCTCAATACCTTTTCCGAGGAAACGCCGTCGCCGCATTACCCCCGCCATCCCGCCTTGCGGAAAACATACACGCTGCAACGGCCCGGAAATGCTACCCCTTCGGGGAATCACCTGCGGGGCTGCCCGATGGTTTGACTTATTTTCTTACATTTGCGATATGTTTTATTAATACTTTAAAGATATGGTTACTAAGCCTGTGATTGATTGCATGCGTCTGCGTCGCTCCGTGCGCAGCTACGACGGTCGTCCCCTCAGCGGGGAACATTCGGGGATGGTATGCGGATATATTTCCCGCCTCAAGGCTCCCTTCGGCGCCAATGCGCGAGTGATGTTGCTTAACTCGGAATCCGGCGGCGGGAGGGTGAAGCTCGGCACCTACGGCACGACCGGCGGGGCGAGCGATTTCCTCGCGCTTGCATACAAAGACGGGCCCCTGGCTGAAGAGGGCGCAGCGTATATCTTCGAGCAGGCCATACTCTTCTGCACCTCCTTAGGCTTGGCTACATGCTGGCTGGGCGGCTCCTTCAGCCGGAAGGACTTCAAGGGTTGCGCCGCACTGCTCGAAGGCGAGAAGCTGAGAATAGTATCCCCCGTCGGATACGCGAGCGGCAAGAAACGCCTGTGGGACGTCTTCATAAACGCCGACGCTCACCATACCTCGCGCAAGGCCTTCGAAAACATCTTCTTCCTCTACGATTTCACAACGCCGCTAACGCCCGACACGGCAGGCGCTTACCGCGAACCGCTGGAGATGGTGCGCATCGCTCCTTCGGCAAACAATTTCCAGCCATGGTACGCCGTGATGGACGACGGGGCAATGCATTTCTACCACAGGAAAATGCTCGGAGGCTTCGACGCCATTGATATGGGCATCGCCTTATGTCACTTCGGGGAAAGTTGCCGCCAACTCGGTATAGGCGGCCGCTTCGACGTGCTGGGCAAGGCTCCGGTCACAAAAGATGCAACCTACTCGGTCTCCTGGCTGCACGAATAATACTTGATTAAAGACTTCACTTCAGGTCGACGATCATAAGCACAGGGTTGTCGTCCTCAAGCAGTTGGCGGAATACCTCTATTCCGCCGAGCGAAGGATGCTCGCCCATCAACCGTATAACCTCGGAAGCTTCCCATACGGAGACAAGCGTGTTGTCGCCGATCGAAGTCAGGGGAGTGAAAGGCAGCCCGTCGTCCATGTCGTTCACTATACCGTTGCCACTGACGGTAAAGCAGGCCGCGCTACCTTTGTCATATACGCATAACCGCCCGTCCGTCACGCCCCATGTCGTGTACGGGATGAAAAAATAGTCGCGGGTCTCAATCGGCAGGATGTGCAGATAGTTGGATTTAGTCTGGTCGAACAGTTGGCCGTTTACGGCGAAGTGGTTCTCCATCGGGAGGCGGTATTTACCCATTTCAAAGGCGTAGCGCGGCTTCAACTCCTGCGGCGTGACGACGAACAGCGTGTCGCTGCACTCGTCCTTGAAGCAGGCCTGCCCGTCATAGGTGAACATAAACCTGTCGTCATACCTGATATTCATTCCCCCATTGCTACCAGGCGGTATATGAACGACCGGTGGGAAGGCATTCAGGCGTTCGCCCTTAGTGTTATAAAGCACGACGCTATGCTCCTCGCTTCCGTCTACATCATATATGTACGCGGCGAGCGTGGTATCGTTGACCAAGGCTATCTGCCAGGCCAAATCCTTGTCGATGCGGAAGTTGTTGAGCCAATTCCCGTCCATGTCATAGCACAACACCTGCGGGCTTGACAACAGGTATATCTTTTCGTTCGGTTCATCAATCGCGTAATGCATCAAGGAGGAATATTCGCCCGGGCCCTGCCCATGGCGGCCTATCTGCCGAAGGAATCGCCCCGAGCGCGAGAACTGAAACAGCCCCCCGCCGGCATGAATGAATATGTACTGCTGCGTCGCCCGCATATTGCTGCGAATCCTTGACAGGAGCGACAGGTCGGTTGTCTCCAAAGGCACATATTCGACCGAGGCCGCTATGTGGCTAAGCCGTAACTCGTTTACAGTTTCCACGCCCCGGCTGAAGGGCACGGTCGCCGTTTCGTTCCGCAGGTCAGCCGCCTGCCTGCAACCGCCCATCAAAAGCGCGGCAAAGGAGATAATAAAGATTTTCGACATGGTACGTAGCATAATATTGTATTTTAACATGATTTCAAGTCCCCACAAAGATAGCAATACATATGACCCTATACGTTAAAAGGCAGCCGTTTTCATCAAATCGCCGTCTGCGCCCCTCCGCTTCGCAAAAAAG
>JAIRZN010000009.1 GCA_031267205.1 Tannerellaceae bacterium
GGCGCGTCGCGGGTTTTTTGACAGCCGTCTTATTTTTTACACGTATGATTCGTCGTTAGAGCCGAAAAAGAATATCTTTGTTCGTTCTATAAACAGTATACATTAATATAATAGAGACATTCATGGAAAATACCGAATTGTTGACAACGGTGAGAAATAAGGCCAAAGGCTGGCTTACCGATAGCTATGACGCAGAAACGCGCGCGCAGGTTGAGGCTATGCTTGAGAAGGAGGATACGGCCGACTTGGTCGACGCGTTCTACAAAGACCTGGAGTTCGGAACGGGCGGACTGCGCGGCGTTATGGGCGCAGGCAGCAACCGTATGAACATTTATACGGTGGGGGCTGCGACGCAGGGCTTTTCCAATTACCTCAGGCGCGAGTTTGCTAACATGGAACGGATAAAAGTGGTTATAGGTCATGACTGCCGCAACAACAGCCGCAGGTTTGCGGAAATATCCGCCGATGTCTTCTCGGCGAACGGGATAAAGGTTTATTTGTTCGACGACCTTCGTCCGACGCCCGAAATATCCTACGCGATACGTAAATTGGGATGCCAGGGGGGGATTATCCTTACCGCTTCGCATAACCCGAAGGAATACAACGGCTACAAAGCGTACTGGGATGACGGCGCGCAGATGATAGCCCCGCATGACAAGGACACCATTGCGGAGGTCAACAAGATACGTTCGGCTTCGGATATTAACTTCAAAGGCGACAAGGGGCTGATAGAAATAATCGGCAAAGGGGTCGACGCTCAGTATATAGAAGAGCTAAGGAGTATTTCCCTGTCGAAAGAAGCCGTCATGCGGCATCACGACATGAAGATCGTCTACACGCCTATTCACGGCACGGGTGTACGCCTGGTGCCCGATGCGCTGAAGGCGTTCGGGTTTACGAATATCATACACGTGGCCGAGCAGGACGTGGTGAGCGGCGATTTCCCGACAGTCGTCTCGCCTAATCCCGAAGAGCCTGCCGCGCTCGCCCTCGCCGTCGAAAAGGCGAAGGAGACAGGCGCCGAGCTGGTTCTTGCTACCGATCCCGACGGCGACCGCGTCGGCGCTGCCGTCAAGGATGACAAGGGGGAATGGATACTGCTGAACGGCCACCAGACGGCCCTCATCTTTGTTTACTACCTCATCACACGCTGGAAGGAGCTGGGCAGGGTGCGGGGCCGCGAGTATATCGTCAAGACCATCGTCACGACCGAGCTTATACGCGCCATAGCCGAGCGCAACGGCGTAGAGGTGTACGACGTGTACACAGGATTCAAATGGATCGCCGACATCATGCGCAGGAACGAGAACAAAAAGCAGTATATCGGGGGAGGCGAGGAGAGCTACGGTTTCCTTTGCGAGGACTTCGTACGCGACAAGGACGCCGTCTCGGCCTGCGCCATACTTGCCGAAGTATCCGCCTGGGCGAAAGACCAGGGGCTTACGATGTACGGGCTGCTTCGGAAGATATATGTAGAATATGGATTCTCGAAGGAAACAGGCGTATCGGTAGTAAAGAAAGGCAAGAGCGGAGCGGAGGAAATCGAGGCTATGATGAAAAACTACCGCAATAATCCACCTGTGGAGATAGCCGGCTCAAAAGTGTCGCTTATATACGATTACGCCAAGCTGAAAGGATACAGTTGCCAGGATAAGGAGGCGCTGACGTTAGACATGCCGACGACGTCGAACGTCCTCCAGTACATCACGGAAGACGCTACCAAAGTATCCATACGTCCTTCCGGCACGGAGCCCAAGATAAAGTTCTACTGCGAGGTGCACCAGTCCGTAAGCGGCGCGGACGAAATCCCCGCGGCGGAGAAGGCCGCTTCGGAGAAGATAGAACAGATAAAACGTTCGCTGGGTATTTTATAACCATTTTGATACAATCTTGCATGTGTTGCACACATAATTGACAGTAAAGAACGGATTATACCACCACCTTTGTCGCACTGCTAACCCTGTAAAAATAGTATTCCCCTTAGGGGGGTACAACATAAGCCGCTCGAAGTTCTCCAGGATTTCGGCGGCTTTAGTTTATACCCGTGAATGTTACACCAAATAAAACGAAGAATGAAGACACTCGCAACAATGGTTCGCCTGCTACCTTCGGCGATCCTGCTCCTTACGGCGCAATGGTGCTTTGCACAGAACAATCCTTTTGTAAGAGACATGTATACGGCAGACCCGTCGGCTCACGTCTGGGAAGACGGACGGTTGTACGTATATCCGTCGCACGACGTAGACCCCCCGCGCGGATGCGACCTGATGGACCGCTACCATGTGTATTCGACCGCTGATATGATCGAATGGACAGACCATGGCGAGATACTCAATTCCTCGCAAGCGCCCTGGGGACGCCCTGAGGGAGGCTTCATGTGGGCGCCCGACTGTGCATACAGGGACGGGACGTATTACTTCTACTTCCCCCACCCCAGCGGAACGGACTGGAACAACACCTGGAAAATAGGCGTGGCCACGAGCAAAAGCCCTGCCGGAGGATTTGAGGTCAAAGGCTATTTCGCCGGCATAGACTCCTTTGCAATGATAGACCCGGCCGTTTTTGTCGACGCCGACGACGGGCAAGCTTACTTCTACTACGGCGGAGGCTCACGGTGTATGGCGGGTAAGTTGAAGGATAATATGACCGAGCTCGACGGCCCGCTACGGGAGATGACCGGCCTGGAGGATTTCCACGAGGCGGCGTGGGTCTTCAAAAAGGATAAGATATACTACCTCATGTACGCAGATAATTTACCCGGCCGCAACCGCCTGCATTATGCCACGAGCGACCGTCCGTTAGGGCCGTGGACGTATCGCGGCCTCCTCCTTGATCCGGTCAGCTCGGACACGAGTCACGGTTCCGTCGTCGAATATCGCGGACAATGGTATCTCTTTTACCACACCTGCGATATATCCGGACGCGGCAACCTGCGCTCGATTTGCTTCGATAAACTATATTTCAACGCCGACGGGTCGATACGGAAGGTCGTCCCCACGCTCGGTCTCGAAGCAAGCAAACGCTCGACAAGCATCGGAAACGCATGGACGGACCGCGCCCTCGTAGAGAGCCATGCAGCCGGTCCCGAAGGCAAGGACATACTCTGGTACCGCAAGCCGGCCGCAGTATGGGAAGAAGCCCTGCCGCTGGGCAACGGCAAACTCGGCGCGATGGTGTTCGGGGGAGTGGCCGACGAGAGAATCCAGTTGAACGAGAGCACACTGTGGGACGGATACCCGCTCAATCCTAACGATCCCGAAGGACGTAAAGCCCTGCCCGAAGTACAGCGCCTGCTGTTTGAAAATAAGAATAACGAGGCCGTAGAGCTTGCCGAACGCACCATGATGGGCCGGCCCAAGGGCGTTAAATCCTACCAGTCGCTCGGCGAACTATGGTTCGATACGCCCGACACAACAGCCGGCAATTACATACGCAGCCTCGACCTCGCAACGGCCGTCGCACGTACAAGCTACTCCGCCGGCGGCGTGAATTACGTAAGGGAGCACTTCGCCTCGGCTCCCGACAACGTCATCGTCGTCCGCATCACAGCAGACCGCAAGCATAAGGTAAACCTCTCTCTCGGACTGCGCCGCCAAAAGGATGCGCATACCGAAGCAGTAGCCTCCGACCCCTACGCTCTGTCGCTTAAGGGACGTATAGATACGAAAGACGGTGACGGCAATCCGCGCGGCGTAAGTTTTGCCGCCTCTGTGAAGGCCGTAGCCGAAAACGGTTCCGTGAGAGTATACGTCGACGAGTTCTCGCATCAGCACATACTAACGGTCGACGGCGCCGACGCGCTCACGCTCTATATAACCGGAGCGACGGACTATCCCGGCCTGGCGAGCCTGTCGCGCGGCGATGCAACGCCTTCGGGAGATCCCGCCGAACGGAGCCTAAGTATGATCGCGAAGGCCGCCTCCAAGACGTATGACGAGTTGAAAGCGACGCATGTCGCCGACCACCGGCGGTATTTCGACCGCGTATCGCTTGACCTCGGCGCACGCGGACAAACTGCGGAAAATATACCGACCGACGAACGCCTCGCCCTGTCGCGCCTGAACGGCACGCCCGACTTGCGGCTTGTGGAGACGTACTTCCAGTACGGGCGCTACCTCCTGGCCGCCACCTCGCGACCGGGCGGAATGCCTGCTAACCTGCAGGGACTTTGGGCGTGGCAGATGAATGCGCCGTGGAACTCCGACTTCCATACGAACATCAACCTGCAGATGAATTACTGGCCCGCGGAGATAGCCAACCTCTCCGAGCTGCACGAACCCCTCTTCGACCTTGCCGACGTCGTGATGAAACCCGGCGAGCTCACGGCGCAGACCGTCTACGGTGCGCGCGGCTGGGTGGTGCACCACCTGACGGACGCCTGGGGCTTCACCGCCCCTGCCGACGGGCCCCAGGGTATATGGCCGATGGGCGCAGCGTGGCTCGTGCAGCATCATTGGGAGCACTACTGTTTCACGGGCGACAGCGGCTTCCTCTCCACAAGGGCATGGCCGGCTATGAAAGGGGCTGCGAGATTCGTAATGGACTTCCTTGTCGAAGCGCCTGCCGGTACTGCATACGCCGGGAAGTTGGTCACCAATCCGTCATACTCGCCCGAAAATGCTTTCCTGCTGCCCGACGGCCGCGAGTCGGTCTTCACCTACGGTTCGACAATGGACTTGGAGATAATCCGCAACCTATTGACAAACTGCATCGAGGCAAGTAAAATACTGCAAGCCGACAAGGATTTCCGCGCCGAGTGCGAGCGTACACTCCGTCGACTGCCTGACGTCCGCATCAGCGAATCCACGGGAAGGATACTCGAATGGGCGGAGGACTATCGGGAGGTTGATCCTCACCACCGTCATACGTCCCACCTCTTCGGTCTGCATCCCGGCAACCGGATAACCGTCGTCGGGACTCCCCGCCTTGCCGAAGCCGCCCGCAAAACGCTTGTAGCTCGCGGCGATGACGGCACGGGCTGGGGCTTAGCCTGGAAGATCAATATGTGGAACCGCCTGCACGACGGCGACCATGCCTTCAAGCTACTGTCCGTGCTGCTCAGCTCGAAGACCTTACCTAACCTCTTCGACGATCACCCGCCATTTCAGATAGACGGCAACTTCGGCGCCACGGCAGCCATAGCCGAAATGTTCGTACAAAGCCATTTGCAGGCTGCAGACGGCGCGTTTGAGATACATCTCCTGCCCTCCCTTCCGCAGGCCTTAGCATCCTCAGGCTCAGTCAAGGGCCTCAGGGCGAGAGGAGGCTTCGTCGTCGATATATCCTGGAAAGACGGCGCACTGACCGAAGCCCGCATACACTCCACACTCGGCGGCAAACTCCGCCTGCGCACAGCCGAAAACACAGCCGCATATAACCTCGCCGTAAACGAATCTACCACAGTCGACTCCAACCTCAAAATCCGCCACGACAAGACGGGCAGTACATTCTGAAGTCCGCCGACACCCTGCAAGCCGTGCATAACGCTATGCACGGTCAGGGAAGGGCGCTGCCGGCGTGATGTTTGGAAATACATCTTGGATAATTCATCAATTTACATTACCTTTGCTTTCGCGAGAAGCAATAGGTTTTGTTGAGTATAAGTCATTTAGTCGCCATCAAGATTGTGGGAGGAAAACAGGGACGTAAAGGTTGAGGCTAATTATGGAACATTTCTCGTATGAAGAATTTTATAAGCAATGGTATTCCCGGATGAAATCATTTGCCCGCGAGTATGTCATGTCGGAAAGTGACGCCGAGGATATTGTGCAGGATGTGTTTATGGATCTGTTTGAGACATACCGGTCGTTAGTATTTCGCGTCAACCTTGTAGGATACGTATTCACATCCGTCAAAAATCGTTGCATTGATCTTCTGCGCCGGCGAATCACGGAACAGGAAGCAGTCAGCCGTATACAGGAAGAGTACATCCTTACTTTACAGATTAAATACGATTCGCTGGAAGCGTTGAACGACTATTTGTTTGACGACGTAGACATAGAGGCCCTGATTATGCAAGCAATAGAATCCTTGCCGGAGCGATGCCGCACCATATTAATTTATAGCAAACTGAAAGGGATGAAACAAAAAGAAATAGCGCGAGAACTGAATATTTCAACAAAAACGGTAGAAAACCAAATAACCATAGCATACAAAAAACT
>JAIRZN010000108.1 GCA_031267205.1 Tannerellaceae bacterium
GGCGAGTTTGTGTCATCGGCGCACTTATAGAAATTGCCCAGAATCTTTTCAGGCAAGTCATTAGCATCCAAGTCCATTAATTTAAGAGGAATCGCCACAATTAATTCCCATTCGTGAACGCCCTTTTTTTCAGGGAACGCTTTCCGTTCAATACTGGAGTAACGGCGTATTAAATCATACTCCTTTTTCGACAGGGAATATTTGTTTTCGCGCGACATGCGACGCGATGCATCACATGCGCCAATGCAATTGAACTCGAAGTTCATGTATGAGTTTTCATTCGTTTTCTTCATAAAAAACTCCACGCAACTGTCTTTGTACACTGGGGAACCATCGTCGGTATATATCGCTTTCAAAGAGTTTCCTTTCACAAAAAAACGAATATACAAGTTCAAATCGCTACGGGCTACGTCAACAACAGCAACGGGCAGGTATGGATACTCCGGCCAGTTGGGGACATTCACATAAGTACGCTGTGATTTATTCTCCAACAAAAAGCCGACGGATGACAAATCCAACACGTCAAGAGCCGGCAGATAAGGAATGCCGAGATTTTTCATACTATCCTGACTCATAATTTCATTTTTTTTAAAAACTTAAAGAGTAACAATATAATACAGATATAATTCCAACTATTGAAAGTACAATAATGACGGTTCCTACTATCTTGTTCAGTATCCAAAGATCCATGATATTAAACCACTTCCCCATCTTGGAAATAAAATATGTAACTCCTAACCACCAGGCAACTGCTCCCACACCTATACACATTACTCCCACCATCAGCATCCAGATGGAATAATCCGCCTTAATAAACCCGAAGCGGGCGAAAAGGCCGATATATAAAAGAACTATCAAAACGTTGCTAAAGGTAAGTAGAAAACCTGTAAAGAAATCGGATGTGTAGGATATTTTTTTCTCCCTTTGTGTTTTTAACTTTTTTGCCGGGTTATTCCTGTACGTATAATAACCGAATAATCCTAAAACTATACTGCCCACCAACTGTAAAACAGCCTGATTCGCTTCGATAAAACCATCTACAAATCCCATTCCCAAGCACGTTACGGCGGCATATATTGTATCGGAAAGCATAGCGCCCATCCCTGTGAAGAAGCCATGCCACCGTCCTTTGCCAAGCGTCCTTTGTATGCACAGCATACCAACCGGCCCTAAGGGGGCGGATACCAAAATTCCTATAAAAAGTCCCTTTCCAATTAGTCCCAGCATTCAATTCGTTTCTTGTAATTACTTCTTTGTAGTGCAAATATACATCCAATAAAATTAATTCAAACAAGGTGTCCTGCGAACTGCGATTTTATAGGGCGTCTTATTCTCACTTCTATCCTACAGGGTTGCCTGTATCTATCGTACTCCAGCCTTTAATATGTATGGTGGCGTTTCCGTTGGTAAAATTTAATGTAAGTTCTATTTCGAAATAGTCGTCTATGTCCAGGTCTTTCGTTTTTGATTGCGAGAGCAGTAGTTCCGTCAGGTTGATATTGCTTATTTCCTTATCCGGTCCGCCGTCCGGACTGTGATACGTAAATATCAATCTTGACTGTGTAGAGCCATCTTTCAGTTCGCGCATAATGACAAAATCAGATATCATCTGTCCTAATTCATCAATTGATAACTTGGGTATGTATTCTAACTTTTCCGATCCGTTCAGAGAATTGTCGAATTTATAATCGCCGTTTGCAGAAACGATCCGGCAGGAAAAGTTTTTCTGAGCGAGATCCTGTGCGGATAATCCCTTTGCGATAATCCTGATTTTATTTGTATCTTTTGTCATATTGATTGTCAAGACCTGGTTTTTCCAAAGAGCAGGCAAAATATCCGTTTGCGACAATGACCCGAAGAATAATGCCTCAGGATGGTTACTTACCGTTTTTCCGATACGTTTCAATGAAAGAGTAGCCTGGTCTATTGTGGTTTTCCCTTTTTCAAATGCGGGCAATTCGTAGTCCGAGCCTAAATTACCCCATGCAACAAAGCTATATTTCCCAGGAGGGAGGTTGAGCTTTACCATATTCATGCCATTCAAATATTTTGCGTCCGTGATGTATTCATCCAAGAATATTCCAGCCGAATCAAAAACATATAGATTGACCTTCTTTATTTCGGAAGCAAGTTTGTCTGTTCCATCTACATTCCGGGTATATTGATAGCGTAAGCTCACGCCACATTCCGTCAAATCATCTCCTATACATCCCTGCATGAGTAGATAAAGAAAGAAAAAGGCTACGCTATATACTTTAAATAAATCTATTCGTCTCATACGAGCATTTTTATCGTTATATCAGAAAAGAAAAGGGAAGAGGAAGAGGATATACAAGCGTGTTCTATTCACCTGTATACCTCCTCTTCCCATCATTTAAAAATCAGAGTTCCAAATCAGAGTTCATGATTTGTATTGACAGATACCCACTTGACTACTGAAATCGTCGCCGTCACATGTGTTTTTTGTCCGATCGGTTTGTCCGGGTCTTTATTCAGATCTTTTACGTCAGGTACTCCAATACCTGAGAAAGAAGTAATTTTGGCATTATAGACATGATTGCGTTTAATGCCGGGTATAAAGTTTGGAGCATTGTTTTCTCCAATATTCAGACGGTGATATGATACGCCGCCGGGATATGAAACAATATATCCTTTGCTACCATCCCATCTCAGTCCGCTTACGTTTTTGATGTCAAAGCCAACGTCTGTTTTTTTATCAATACAGTATGCCGCTTTATATGCTATGACGCTATCAGTGAAGAAGACATTTGCTGCAATCCCTGTTGAAGTGCCTACATCGACAAGCCTGTACAATGTCTTGGCAGCCGTTGCGTCAGCTGTACTTGTAGTTACAGTGGTAAAGCTGTTGAGTAGATTATTGAATACAAAACTTTCGACAACCATTCCTTTTTTAGGAAGAAAGACGCTTTTGATAGCTGCGTATGTAGTAGTAGCATTACGAGGCGTTTCGCTCGTATTTTCGGTAACATAGAAATTCTTATCCACTTTTTCGCCCATTTTGATGAAGTTGTAATCACTATAATAGGTAGTGTCATAAGTAGCAACAGTAGTAGCAACAGGCAGACTGTAATAAGGTGAGCGGGGAGTGCTTGCGGAAGGATCAACCGCATCGCTTGCAAATTTCTGAAACATATAAAGCGAGCGATTTACATTTTGGAATGTGAAATTCAGATCAGTAAGAGTACCTGTCTTGTCCATTGTTTCCAAAACAGATGCGCTTCCGTAATAAACAGACGCTTTGGCTACTGTTCTCTGAATTTCGATATCGAAGTTGTTTTCCTGAGCCTTCCCTTTTCTTGACTCATCTAAGCCGACACCTCCACGAAGAACGAAAGATGATTTCGAACTTATCGTATTACTCATTACATATCCATTAGTTTTATCCACCAGTCCGCTCAATTTATCAATATTCGCAAGCTTGTTTTGGTTGGTTGCACCCAAGTCGTACATAATATCGTAAAACTGGGAAAGCGAAGTTTTCCCGACAACAATAGAAGTAGTGTCAAGACATTTAATGAGATTTGCCTGGCTCTCCGTGTTTGTAATTACGAAAATTCTTTTTGTTCCCGACGTCAATTGAACGGTTTTTGATTTCTTTTCATCCCAATCGGTAGCATTCGAATTATATATCTCATTTACTTCACAGGCAGTACTCGCACCGGTTTTGAAGATAATCAAACGAATATCTTTTACCTTGTCAATCTCACTGCCGTCATCAATCATATTGGTAGCCCTTGTGGTAGCCCCATTTATTACAAAATTGAAGGTAGCATAAGTCGAAACGCCTTCCACTTCATTGCCTCCACCATTATTTGTACCGTCGGTTATAAATTCCTCCTTAGTACAAGCTGTAAGCCCTGCCAGTAAAGCAGCGGCACACATACAAAAATACTTAAACGTTCTTTTCATTTTAAATTGATTTTTAATGATATAAAAAAATTCTACGCCATGATTGTGTCATGGTTGCTTTTATTAGTTCTAAAAGAATTGCAGATTTTACCAAATCACACAAATCTATCTTTTTGTTTCGCGTTAAATGTTTCATATTACCATACGTTTTGCATTGAGCATCCTTACAGAGTGCAAATATACGCATGTTTTTTATCAAAAAATACATGTCTATTTCTTTTATGGAGCATTTTATTGTATTTTAACGCCATATTATCTAAATACACCGGATATTCTTTATGTATTGTCGATAAATGAAAATAAACCAGGGAGCAAAATGAATCTGTCGAATATCGTAAAAGACATATACGTATTATATATGTATGGTCAAGGTTAAATCCCGGTAGTAATTTATCCGTATCAAAATCCGTACACTCCGGTGTTTTATCAAAGTTGATACTTCGGTAATTTCGGCACATGTATGTTTCGTCACCCGGATACCTTTCTCCTGTGTTACCGAGTAAAGCTATTTCAAGACAAGACCTATTAAGAAAGTCATATCCCAGGAGACATGCAAAGACTTGATTACGCTGTAATACCGTGGTCAACAAGACAAATGAGAAATTTTGACGTGCTTGGCAAAAGGATAAGAGGGAAAAATGTATCTTTGGACGCATTATCAACCATAAAAAACATATAATAGTGATGAAACTCGATTCGTACAATTTTGATGAGATTATTGACCGGCATAATACAAATTGCCTGAAAGTAGACTTACTTAACGAACGTTATGGGAACGCCAATTTAATACCTCTTTGGGTAGCCGACATGGATTTCCGTACGCCTGATTTTATTGTGAACGCCATAAAAAAACGTTGTGAACATGAGGTCTTTGGATATACTTTTGCGCCTGACGCCTACTACGAAAGTATTATCAAATGGCAGAAATGTAAGCATCAATGGGATATAGAAAGGGAATGGCTGTGTTATATACCCGGTATTGTCAAGGGAATTGCCTTTGTGCTGGACTGCTTTACCCGACCGGGGGACAAGGTGATCATACAGCCGCCGGTATATCATCCTTTCCGCTTAGTGCCTGAAATGCAGCAGCGGCAGGTGGTTAATAATCCGCTGAAACAGGTAAACGGTGCATACCGGATGGATTTTGAACATCTGGAATCCATTATTGACGAGCAATGTAAGGTGTTGATACTATGCAGCCCGCATAATCCCGGAGGAGTTGTATGGGAGAAAGAGACTCTTGACAGGCTGGCAAAAATATGTTCCCGCCATAATATTTTAATTATATCAGACGAGATACATGCCGAGATGGTTTATCCGCAATATACGCATACGCCCTTTCCTTCCGTATCCCACACTGCCGCTTCATGCAGCCTGACATTTATGGCTCCAAGTAAAACGTTCAATATTGCAGGTATTGTTACTTCGTATGCCGTCATCCCGGAACCCAATATACGCAATAAATTCTTTTCTTTCCTCAGGGCAAGGGAGTTGAACGAAGGGACGATTTTCTCATACGAAGCTACCGTCGCCGCCTACACGCACGGAGCCGGATGGCTGCAACAAATGCGCGCATATGTTATGGACAATGTGAAGTTTGTTACTGAATATTTAGACGAGGAAATACCGGCCATAAAAGTATACCAGCCCCAGGCCTCCTTCCTGATATGGCTTGACTGCCGTGCATTAAAGCTTGACCAGGAAGAGCTTGTATACCTGTTTAAGGATAAAGCGGGACTTGCTCTCAACGACGGTTCCATGTTTGGACCCGGCGGAGAGGGATATATGCGCCTTAACGCAGGATGTCCACGCGCTATACTGAAGCGGGCCTTAGATAATTTGCGGGCCGCTTTATTATCCTGACGGCGGGACGGGCGCTTTTACTCCTTCGCCGAGGACAACGGGGGTGGTCTCAACCTGTATTTCGTCCCATAAACCTTGCTTGATGAAGGACGTGAGCAGCGTTGCGCCACCCTCTACCATCAGCGATGTCAGACGGCGGGCGTACAGGTGCGACATTATCTGCTGCAAAACGTCGGCCTCGAAATCTATGCGTACATACTCCGTCGACCCGGCATTGGCGTGTTCCATGGCCGTGAAAACAATTGTCGTAGCCCGGCCGTCGAGGATATTGTTGACGGAAGGTATTGACAGACGCCTGTCGATCGCTATCCGCACGGGAGAAACGCCGCTCCAGCGCCTCACCGTTAGCGAAGGGTTGTCGAGCAAGGCCGTGCGTGTACCGACCATGATAGCCATCACCTCGGAACGTTTCTTGTGTACCTTCTGGAGCATGGCGGTTGAGGAAAAAACTACGGGAGGTACCGAAGCGTCCGGACGTATTCCGTCAATAAATCCGTCGGAGCTTTGCGCCCATTTGAGGTAAATATACGGGCGTTTGAGCGTATGACTCTTGATGAATACCTTGTTCAACTCTGCGGCCTCCTTATCCATTACGCCTGTCGTAACCTCTACGCCGGCTTCGCGCAGGCGGCGTATGCCGTCGCCTGATACCTCAGGGTAAGGGTCGCAACAAGCTATCACGACTCGCGGTATGCCTTCCCTTATAATCAGGTTGGTGCACGGGGGCGTCTTGCCGTAGTGACAGCAAGGCTCAAGGTTGACATACATCGTAGACCGGCGCAGCAGAGACTTGTCTTTTACCGACGCTACGGCGTTTACCTCCGCATGAGGCCCGCCGAATATGCGGTGGTATCCCTCGCCGATTATACGCCCCTTGTACACAATCACCGACCCTACCATAGGATTGGGATTCACCTTGCCTGCGCCGTGCCGTGCTAAACCGAGGCAGCGCATCATATACTTTTCTTCCGTCTCCATCTGCTTTTATTATCTTTGCGTTCAAACAACCTGTATATGAACGAAACTGTTGCCTACATAAACGATTCGCTGAAGGGCCTTTATTCCCGGGACGAAATACGGAACTTCATCCGCCTTATTATGGAGCACGTCTGCGATCTCAAACCTTACAGGCTCCTGGCGGGCAAAGGTAGGGAATTATCCGCCACCGAAAAACGCGCCGTACACGATGCCGTAGAACGCCTGAAACAATGGGAACCTGTGCAGTACGTTCTGGGAGAAACGCTGTTCTACGGATTGCCTTTCCGCGTTGACGGGCGGGCGCTGATTCCACGGCCCGAAACGGAAGAGCTTGTCGACCTTATCGTCAAAGACTGTTCCGGGCGCAAGGCGAAAATATTGGATGTAGGCGCCGGAAGCGGATGTATCGCCGTTGCACTTGCCCGAAGCCTGCCGTATTCGGAACTGACGGCCGTCGACTTGTCGGAGGACGCATTGTGCCTGGCTAAGGAAAACGCCGCTATGAATAACGTACAAGTCTCATTTGTCGTAACCGACATACTCTCCCCCGTCCGGTCTCAAAGGGAGATACCCGGAACCTTCGATGTTATCGTAAGCAATCCCCCATACGTGATGGAGCATGAGAAGGCGGATATGGAGAAGAACGTGCTCCTGTACGAGCCGCCACGCGCGCTCTTTGTCGCCGACGACGACCCGCTGGCGTTTTACCGCGCAATAGCCCGCCTGTCGACCGTCAAGTTGGACGCGGGGGGGGCGTTATACTTCGAGATAAACTCGCAGCTCGGAAAAGAAACGGCCGCAGCGCTGTCCTGCGAAGGCTACGGCAATATTGAAATAATGACCGACCTGCGGGGAAAAGACCGTATAATAAAAGCCTCAAGATGAAACCTGCTAACGAATCGGAAATGCTGAACCGCATGGCGGCTTATTGCTCGGCAGTCGAAAGGTGCGTCTCGGACGTGCGGAAAAAGGTAGCGGACGCCGGCTTGACGGCTGAAGCCGGAGAGCGCATAACGGCAGCTCTGCTCAAGGCAAAGTTCATCGACGAGCAACGCTTTGCACGCAGCTTTGTTCACGATAAACTGCGCCTCAACAATTGGGGACGCATCAAGATAGCTTACGAGTTGCGTTGCAGGAATATCCCTCCGGACATATGCAGCGACGCCCTGGGGGAAATAGACGAACAGGACTATATGTCTATCCTGCTCTCTGTGCTGGAGAAAAAGAAGAAAAGCCTACACAGGGAAAACGAACGCGAAGCCTTCGCCAAACTCCTTCGCTTTGCCGCAGGACGCGGCTTTGAAAACAGCGAAACCGTCCGCTGCCTGAACCAATTATTCCGGTCAACATGAAGACCGAGCGCCGGCCTGACAACAAAGCCGGCTCCCAAATGCATATGCAAGCCTTTAGACGACCCGCCTGTCAATACAGTCGTAAAATTGAGGCTCTAATTTCGTTGGGTATAGCTCCTTCCGGTTTTTTTCATGAAAATGTTTTGGTAGTTTGCATGATTAATTTATCTTTGCACCGCGTTTGAGGAAAGGCGATTCCCCGTAACGCGGTAATCAGTTTACATGTTGGCCCATTCGTCTATCGGTTAGGACGTAAGATTTTCATTCTTGAAAGAGGGGTTCGATTCCCCTATGGGCTACGAAATTAATTAAAAAGACAGCTTAAAAAATGGCAAATCACAAATCGGCGCTTAAAAGAATCAGACAGTCGGACGTAAGACGCCTGCACAACAGGTATTACGCCAAAACGGCGAGAAATGCAGTTAAGAGCTTGCGCGCGACTGAAGAAAAAAGCGAAGCGCAGGCTTTATATCCGAAAGTATGCTCCATGTTGGACAAACTTGCTAAGAGGAACGTTATACACAAAAACAAAGCCTCCAATCTGAAGTCTAAATTAGCCAAACACGTTAAAGCCCTCACAAAGGCGGGCTGAGTGTTTTCATGTTCTTATCCTATACGGGGGGGTCGCAGTTTATATTCGCAATCCCCTTTTTTATTATCTTTATTTCCGCAATTTCGCAACCTTGTTAAAAGCTTATTTATTATGGAAACAGTTTTAAGCGGCATACGCCCGACAGGAAACTTGCACCTGGGTAATTATTTCGGCGCAGTACGGAGCTTTGTGAAGCTCCAGGACGAGTACGAGTGCTTCTTCTTTATCGCCGACTGGCATTCGTTGACGACGCATCCGAGGCCTGATAACATACGCCAAAGCGTAAAAACCATCCTGGCGGAATACTTAGCCTGCGGTATCGACCCCGAAAAAGCTACCATTTACGTGCAAAGCGACGTCAGGGAGGTGGCGGAACTCTATCTTTACCTCAATATGAACGCCTACTTGGGCGAATTGGAGCGCGTAACCTCCTTCAAGGATAAAGTGCGTAAGCAGCCCGATAATATTAACGCCGGACTCCTGACTTATCCGTCCTTGATGGCGGCGGATATACTTATACATAAAGCCAACCGGGTGCCCGTAGGCAAAGACCAGGAACAGAATATGGAAATGGCGCGTAAATTCGCCAGGCGCTTCAATACTATATACGGAGTGGAGTATTTCCCCGAACCGGCTTCCTTCCACCTCGCGGACAGGGCGGTTAAAGTGCCGGGGTTGGACGGCTCGGGCAAAATGGGAAAGAGCGAAGGCAATGCCATCTATCTAATTGACGACGAGAAGACGATACGCAAAAAAGTAATGAAGGCCGTGACCGACTCCGGCCCTACTATCCCCAACGCCGAAAAGCCGGAGCCTGTCGCCAACTTGTTTGCAATGATGGAAATAGTCTCGACAAAAGATACATATGATCATTTCAACGATAAATACAACGCCTGCGAAATACGTTACGGCGATCTCAAAAAACAACTCGCCGAGGATATAAACGCCTTCTGCGCACCCATTCGCAAACGTATAGCGGACATAACCGCCGACGACGCCTACATAGACAAAGTCGCCCGTACAGGCGCGGACAAGGCCTCCGAAAACGCCGCACATACCATCAACGATGTGCGCCGTATCATCGGTTTCCGCCCCTGATACGGGCTTAAATCATCAGAGCGCTATCGCTTTCCCGTTATAAAAATCCAATATCTTGGTGCGGAAAATGAAATCGTACTTGGCCTGCGCCTGCTCCGACAGGCTCTGGGCGTATTTCGTCTTCGATTCATTGTATTCAAACACCGTACTCCTGCCGGTTGCATAACGTTCTTCGGCGTACTTGAACGCTTCGCGGCCGGCTTCTACCGACCTGGCGGAGGCGGCGTACTTCTCTTGCGCCGAGGCGGCGTTGAAGTAGGCTTGCTGTATTTCTTTGTAGAGGGCTTTCTTGGCGTTCTCCATCGTCAGCTCTTGCGAGTGTATGGCTACGCGGGCCGAGCGCACGCTGTTGCGCACTTCAAAGCGGTTGAAGATGGGGATGTTGAGGCTTAGGCCGATCGTCTTGCGCTCGTTCTGCCGTAGCTGGTCGCTGAAACCTATGTTCACGATGTCATCGGCTCCGGAGTAGTGGTAATAACCGTTGCTATAACTCAAGTTCAGGCTCAACTGGGGGTAGTAGCCGGCTTCGGCCACCTTGAGCATCTTTTTGCGGCTGTCTAAAAGCAATTCCTGTTCCTTTATCTGGGGCTTGACCGTCACGGCGTTGTGGTAGATCATGTCGGGCGGGAGGAGGCTCTCCACGTTCTCGGCCGACGGGTCGGGGAGCGCGGGGACGGCTATATCAAATTCTGCGCCGCTACGCTCAAGCTCCAGAAGCTGCGCTAAGTTCAGGAGGGCCAGCTTGACGTTGTTGCGGGCTTCCGTTCGCGTGACTTCGTCCTTGGCTAACTGGGCCTTTATGTCGTAGAGCTGCGACAGGGGTACCTTGCCGGCGTTGACTAAGGCTTCGGTCCTGACGGCCTGCTCGCCGGTCAGGGAGATCTGCAACTCGGCGATCGTTAGTATTTCCTTATTATATAAGGCTTGCAGGTAATAGGACGCCACGCCGACGGTCAGATCTTCCTTTGCCTTATTGAGGGATTCGACGGCGGCCTGGAGGTTCAGCCTCCGGGCGGCCAGTGTATTGGGTATCTTGAAGCCGTCGAAGACGGGCATGCTTGCTTGTATGTAGGCCGATGAGTTGGCGGAGTTCCTGTCTACGATGACGCCGTCTTTCGAGGGCGAACGGCCGAAGTCGAAGTTTTGACCAAGCCCGGCGTTCAGGCTGGGCAGCCAACTGTTCGAGGCTGTGTTCATGTCTATCTCGCGCGACTCTTGTTCGAGCTGTCCTTGCTTGAGGTCGATGTTGTTCTCCGTCGCATGGAGGATACACTCCTCCAGCGTCCACAGCTTCGGCTGGGTTTGCGCTACGGCCGCTATGCAGAGGCTGAGGCCGAGGACGGGCAGGTATATGTTCATTCGTTTCATCTCTTGTTCTTTATTGGTTTATCCTATTTCTTGTCCGGGTCGACGGCGGCTCCGCGTATCTTGTCGCTGCCGGCCAGGCCTTCCTTTATCTCGACCTTTATACCGTCGGAGAGGCCTGTAACTACGTGATGACGCTCGAAGATCTGTTCGGGTTTCTCTTGCTTGACTATCTGCACGAAGGCGGAATCGCCGTGAAACTCTACGGCGCTTTCGGGTATGGTCAGCACATCTTCGACGCGCTTCAGGACTATCTCGGCGTTCGCGCTATACCCGGCGCGTATGAAGGCGTCGTTGGGTATGTTCACCGCTGCCTTGATCTCGAACTGTATCGCTCCGTTCTTGTCTACGCCCTTCGGCGAGACGTATTCCAGCGTGGCGTCGAACACGCGGCTTTCCATAGCTCCTATCGTCAGCTTGATGTCCATTCCTTCGTGGATGCGGCCTATCTCGGTCTCGTCGACGTTGCCGCGGAAAATCATGTCGTTCATGTCGGCTACGGAGGCTATCGTCGTCCCGTCGTTGAAGTTGTTCGACTGTATGACGGAGTTGCCGACTTTGACCGGGACATCGAGTATCATGCCCGTGATGGTGCTGCGTATCTGCGTTGTACTGGCCACTTTGGAGTTGCGGGTGATGCCGTCGCGTATGATCTCAAGCGCGTTCTCGGCGTTGGCGAGCTCTTCGCGGGCCTTGAGGTAATTGGCGTTCGAGACGTTAAACTCTTCCTTCGAGACGACGCCTTGCCCGAACAGGGCCTCGTCGCGGCGGTAGGTCTCCTCCACTTGCTTCAGGGTGATGCCTGCTACGTTGACGCGCGACTCTGCGCTGTTGAGCTGTACCATTTCCGGTATTACTTTTATATGCGCCAGTATCTCGCCTTCCTTCACCATCTGTCCGGCTTCTTTGCCGAGGTTGGATATGATGCCGGATATTTGCGGTTTGATGAGAACTTCGTAGCGCGGCTCGACGCTGCCTGTTGCGACGGTCTTCGTCTCTACCGTATCGCGCGACGGCGTCAGTATTTCGTAGACGGTGACGACCGGCTGCGCTTTTTTCCATAGGAAATAGAAGGTTCCTAATACGGCTGCTCCGACAAGCGCCAGAAGGGTGGTGCGGAGGATCTTTTTGAAAATACGATTCTTCATGATGACTTCAGTTCGTTATTATTTGTTTGATCTTATTTATTTTATTACTCTTCCCGTATGGCGTCGATGGCCTTTATCTTCATCGCTCGCCAGGCGGGGATCAGGCCGGCTAATAATCCGCTCAGCAGAAGCACCACTGTGGCGGCGATGGCCGTGTCGATGCTTACCGACGGGTTGGCGAAGTAGATGTCGCCGGGGTTGCCGGCGGGTTGGGCCAGCAGGAGGCGGTTGACGACGTCGAGCGCGAATACGCCCAAGCATAGCCCCATCAGTCCGGCCAGCGATGTCAGCAGCAGGCTCTCGCTCATCACCTGCGAGATGATATTGAACGGTTTCGCCCCTAAGGCGCGGCGGACGCCTATCTCGCGCGTGCGCTCCTTGATTGTCACCATCATGATGTTGCTTACGCCGATGATTCCCGCTAACAAAGTGCCCATGCCGACTAACCACACGAGTATGTCGATGCCCGTGAAGAGCATGTTGAAGGTGGCGAATTGTGCGGCAAGGTTGATCACGCGCACGGCCTGCGGGTCGTTGGGCGCTATCTCGTTCTGCATCTTCAGGATTGTCTCTACATCTTCGACGACGCGCTCAACGGGCGTTTCGGGATATATGCTTATCAGTATTAAATGTACCTGGTCGCCTCCGTTGAGCGTCTGCTGGAGCGTGCTGAAGGGAATGAGCACCGCTTCCGACATCCGCCCGTTGATGTTTATACCGGTGGCCTTGGAATTAGTCACGCCCACGACTTGGTAGTATAGCCCGTTCACGCGGAGGTATCGCCCGCAGGGGTCCTCGTCCTTGAACATCGTCCGGCTTACTTCCGTACCTATTACACAGACCTTCCGCTTCTGCTGCACGTCTATCTCGTTGATAAGACGGCCAAAGCGGACGTTCTGCCTGTCTATCTCGAAGTATCCCGGCATTACGCCCTGCACCTGGTACGTTCCCGTCATGTTTTGATAGACCACGTTCTTCTCCCTCCGGCCTCCGCCGAAGTAGGGCGTGACGACCTCGACGCCCCTGACCTGCTCGCGGATCGTTGCAATGTCGCGGTTGCGCATGTTCCAGTATCTACCTTTATTAAAGCCCTTGTAGGGCTCGCTGGTGCGGTCGGTTATGACGAAGATGCTATTTGTGGCGAAGCCTTCGAGGCTGCCCAGC
>JAIRZN010000110.1 GCA_031267205.1 Tannerellaceae bacterium
GGATGCTCTTTCCCGATATGTTACTCACAAGGCTTGTGATTCCTGACCATTTTTATTCATCTGTGTGATATTACGGCTTTGTCATGTATATTTGCCTGCAAATTTTGAAATTAATATGATAAGCAGGAACAGAATTAAGTATATCCGCTCGCTTGAGTTGAAGAAGTACCGGAGTATGCACAACGCTTTTGTCGCCGAGGGCAACAAGCTTGTTTCGGATATGATGCACTCGTTTGAGTGCGAGTGGATGCTTGCCAAGTCGTCATGGATGGCGACGCAGGGGGATATCCCGGCTCATGAATTGCTCGTCGACGAGGCGGACGAGATGCGCAAGGTTAGTTTCCTGGCAACTCCGCAGGACGTGGTCGCCGTCTTCAGGCTTCCGCATTATGACATCGCTGACGTAGATCCAGCAACCGGACTTGTGCTCGTGCTCGACGGCGTACAAGACCCCGGCAACCTCGGCGCAATAGTCCGCCTCGCGGCCTGGTTCGGCATACGGCATGTCGTATGCAGCCCTGATACGGCCGACGTCTTCGCTCCGAAAGCTGTCCAGTCTACAATGGGGGCCTTGTCTTGCGTGAAGGTGCATTATTCCCCGCCGGAAACGTTCCTGTCTATGGCTGTCGAGGCTTCGGCTACCGTCTACGGCTCTTTCTTAGAGGGCGAGAATATCTACGACGCCACGCTCTCGCCCGCCGGCGTTATTGTGATGGGCAACGAAGGCGCCGGCATACGCCCTGAGGTCGAACGGCTTGTTGACCGACGCCTGCATATCCCCTCCTACCCGCCGGCAGAGGTCGCCTCGGCCGAATCGCTCAACGTAGCTTCGGCGGCAGCCGTAATATGCGCCGAATTTCGCCGTCGCAGCTTGCGGAATTCTTCTCCTTATTCTTCTTCAGCGGATAGTAACCATAGTTGCGCCGAAGCCGTACTCAAGGAATGATGCGTCCTGGAATGTGTATGAGGGATAGCGGCGGCGCAGTTCCTTCTCTATCGAAGTGCGCAGGCCGCCGTTGCCTTTCCCGTGTATGAATACAATCTGCTGCCCTTTGCGGTTGGCGTACTGGGAGAGCGTCCGGTTAAACTCGTCTATCTGGTAGCGCAGCATGTCGCCCGGCGTGAGTCCGCTGAGGTTGTCGATGAGTTTGTCTATGTGCAGGTCGACTTCGATGGCTTTGTTTGCCGCGTCCTTCGCCTTCGGGCGTTGCGGGCGCTTATGCGCGCGTACATTGTGTGATACGGCATCCTTCAGCACGTCGGCATGGACGGGTATCTCGCGCTCCGGCGTATCGTCGGCGACGACGGGGACAAGGAGGGCGTTTTCTTCAAAATAATCGTTATCCGTGAAGCAGTGCGCTTTGTAGAACTTGACCGTGTCTATGCGAAGCTCTACCGATTGCGCTTCCTTGAACAGGTAAGGCTTGTCGCGCTTGAAGGCGATGAAATGTACGCAGATGCGCTCCATATCGTTCAAGGCCTCTTTGCCGAACTCTTCCATAAATATCTTCGTGTTCGGCTCCACCAAGCCGTCGTAACGGTTGACTAAGCTATTGTTCAAACGGGTGGCGTAGTTGAAAAACAGGTAATAGTTGCTGTCGTTAACGAAGTACGCCTCGTAACTGCTTTGCGTCATTGCCTTGGGGTCGACGGGGAGATAGGCCAGCATGATGTTCAGCTTCTCGCCTTCGGGAGTTTCCTTTATCACTCTTGGTTCGGGCTTCGGTTCCGGCTTTAGCGGAGCCTTGACTGTCTCGACGGGCTTGGGGCGAACGGTGTAGGTTTGCTTGTCGAGGCTTTCGACTACCACAAGCTCGTTTATGAGCGCCGGTATCTCGAATCCGTCTTCATCCTCTACCAATACCGTATCTTTACCCTTAAAGCGGCTCACTACGCCCCCGCCGACGCTATTCAAAAAACGTACCTTGTCTCCGGCTTTTATTTCCATACATATATTATATTGATTGTTATCCGGGCAAAGTTCACTATTTTTGCGCAGATTATAAAGAGATGACAACAAAAACACAACAGATACGAATCGACGAATACGATTACCGCCTGCCTGATGAACGAATCGCCAAATATCCACTTCAACAAAGAGACAAGTCCAAACTGCTCCTTTACCGCAGTGGCGTGATAGCGGAAGACTCCTTCGGCAATATAGCGCAGCATCTCCCCGTGAACTCCCTCTTAGCGTTCAACAACACCCGCGTCATACAGGCCAGGATATTGTTCCCAAAGGATAGCGGCGCACGGATAGAGGTCTTCTGCCTCGAACCGGCCGAGCCTTGCGACTACGCCGCCTTCGCCCAAAGGGAGCGTTGCACCTGGCATTGCTTGGTAGGCAACCTCCGTAAATGGAAGGACGGCGCGCTGCGCAGAACGATCGGCATCGACGGCAAAGAGATACTCTTAACGGCCGAACGGCTGCAATCCTCCGCCGGCGTGCACAGCATAGAATTTTCCTGGAATAACCCGGCCTTCGCTTTTGCAGACGTGCTCGAACATGCGGGCGTATTGCCTATCCCGCCTTACCTGCACCGTGAGACGGAGGCCTGCGACATGGATACGTATCAAACCGTCTACTCCCGTGTCAACGGCTCCGTAGCTGCGCCGACCGCCGGGCTGCACTTTACCCCGGACGTCCTTGAATCGCTTGACGCCGCAGGCTTCGGACGCGTGGAGCTTACCTTGCACGTGGGCGCCGGTACGTTCAGGCCGGTGCAGGGGAATACGATCGGGGAGCACAGGATGCACAGCGAATACTTCTACGTCGAACGCCGGTCGGTCGAACGCTTATTAGATAACTTGGGAAACATAATAGCCGTCGGCACAACATCCGTGCGCACGCTGGAGAGCCTCTACTACGCAGGCGTCACGCTCTCGCGCAACCCTGATGCGACGCCTGCGGAGCTTGCCACGCCGCAGTGGATGCCGTATGACTTCGACCGAGCCGTCGCGGTCGACCGGGCGTTGCGGAATGTGTTGGATTACATGGACGACCGCCGTTTGGACGGGTTCGAGGCGTCTACACGGATAATGATAGCTCCCGGATATGCCTTCAAGGTTACGGACGGTATAATCACTAACTTCCATCAACCACGCAGCACGCTACTGCTCTTAATATCCGCCTTCACGGGGGAATGGAAGGGCATATACGACTACGCCCTTGAGCATGACTTCCGCTTCCTGAGCTACGGCGACGCTTCGCTGCTTTTGCGGTAAGGCGTCCCCGCCTCGCCCACACCCTGATCCTACAAGTGTATATGCAGGCCAATGGCGACGGGATACAGCTCCGGCCCTTTACCCTTTTCAAACAGCCCTAAGGGGGAATACCTGGCGTAAGCCCCTATCCAGCCGAAGCCGGCCTGGAACATAAGGTCGAAGGTCACAGGGCGCAGGTTCATACCTCTGTCCATCTTAGCCTTCCGCTTGTCGCCGAGTAAATCCGTATACGTTATCTTGGAAGAAGATATTGTCTTGACAACGCCCACAGCGCCGGCCGAGATGAAGACAGGGGCGCGCCCCTTACGGCGGTTTTGCCACTCAAGGAGCAGTGGAATAGTGATGCTTGTAATGTTAAGCTTTGAGGACGTGACGACGGTGCCGGCCGGCGAGGGCTGGAGCGATGTAAAGCCGTCGATCTCGGCCATGTAACAGTCGCCGTCTATCCTGTAACGGCTCCAGCGCATACCGGCTCCCGTCACCACAGCCCATCCTGAGTTAGGCGAGAACTTGTAACTTGTTTCGAGAATGTTGAGGTTATACTCCAACGAGCTTTCACTGCGCAGCGATATGCCGCCGACGTCATTTATACGGCTCAGCTTGCTGTCGGAGAAATTGATGAAGCCCATACCGAAGCCTGCCCAGTGGGGGTCGAAGCTGTCGTATTCCCACGAAGGCGGCAGCTTGTATCCCCAGTTGAAGTTGATACGTTTTTCATGCCAGTTGAAGTTGACGCGTTTCTCATGACTCTTGCCGTTACGGTAATGCCCTTCGAAGACCTGCTCGCTTTCCTGCCTGTCGCCCTCTTCGGAGGTCTCATATACCTTTATCTTCATCCTGTCGCCGTCTTCGGTGATCTCTATACTTTTGTTGTTAACCACTATGGTGGTGTCCGCCGGTGAGGCTTCCGCTACGGCGGGAGCGAGCGCTACGACTGCGATAAGTAAAATTGTCTTCATTTTTCTATGTTTACGTTGTTATTGATCTTATTTGTCGGTAAAGAGGATGGTGATAAGGTCGTCGCTGTCCAAATCGCCTTCGATATAAACCAGCGTTATTACGCCCTTACGGTTTACCTTGAAGAGGATAAAGCGGTTGAGGCCTGCGTTCTCCGATAGCTGGTAGTAAGCCGAGATGACGCCGCCGCCGTCGGTCACTTCCTTTATCTTGCGCGCTCCCTGCTGGTCGGCATCCAAGCAACGGCGGGTGAAGCTCAGGGCCTCGTCGTCTTCGCGTATTATGATGCTTTTGTAATGCGTTATGCTATACGTCTCAAGCATTTCATTGGATAGCTCGACCATCGTTACGTTACGCTTTTTGCCGTAACGCCTGAATACCTCGTGTATCCTTAAGTCCGCCTGCATCTCCTCAGCCTTCGCCACCGCGGGCAGGAGCAGGCATACGGCGAGCATGGCTGTCAATGTATATCTAAAACAGTTCATAAGGAAACTATATTTATTTATTGATTATTATTCATTTCATTCCTCATAGCCGGACGGGCCGATTGCGGGAAAAGATACGTCGTCGGTCGCCACTTCGCGCAAAGCCTCGAAGGCCAGCGTGTGCGCCTTTTGAGTATCGGTGTAACAACGCCCGTTTATTATCACATAGTTCGGCGAGCAGAGGCATAACTCCTCGGCGTCCGACAGGAGAAGCTCCCGCCTCACCCCCACGAACAGCAGTATGCAGGCGGCGACGCCGGAGATGATGTACGCAATCCTGCGCACGTGGCGGGGCCTGCGGGTTTCCTTCATACGGCTACGGCTGATCTCCCTGTCGAAGTATACAAACAACGGCTTGTAGGCCTCTAAGCGCGCAGGCGTATGGCCTGTGGTGAAGAAGGTGCGCAGGCGGCTCTCTTCCTCCGCCGTCGTCTCGCCTTCAAAATATTTATTGAGTAATTCATCTATATCCATAACGATTCTTTATTTAGTGCGATAAACTGTTCGCGTATCTTCTTCCTGGCTCTCGAAAGGTTGACCCTGACCGTCTCGATACGGCTTCCGGTTATCTCGGCGATTTCCGACAACTCGTATCCCTCGACGTCCTTCATCCTGATAACGGTCTGTTGCAACGACGGCAGGCGGCTTATGAGCTGATGTATATAGTCAGCCGCGTCCGCCTGCGCGAGAAGCTCGTCCGGACTTTTGTCCCCGGAGACGACTTCCGGCAATTCCCGCCCGCCGGTCGTCGGCCTCTGCACCTTCATCCTGTCCAGCGCCACGTTCTTAGTCACCGTCATCGCCAGGGCCTCCACACTGCGGTATCCGTCGAGCTTCCCCCGTATCCGCCAAAGCCGGAGCAAAGCCTCCTGTACAATATCCTCCGCCTCCGTCTCCTCCTCCGAAAGGGAGAGGGAGAGGCTCAA
>JAIRZN010000189.1 GCA_031267205.1 Tannerellaceae bacterium
TTATTCCCGAAATCTTCCTCACGGGACAAGGGCATCCCGCAACTCTGGCAAAAAATCATGTTTTCCATGTTGTGTATGTATTAAGGTATAAAGTAAACGCAAGCGGGGTATTTTGCTTAGAACCGGCGGAAGGTATAGCGCCTGTCGTCGCCCTTCATCACGAGACGCTTGTCCGTCAATTCTTCGACAATAAAGCGTCGGGTAGGCGTTTCCCAATCGGTTTGGGGGAGAAATTTGTTAAGGGATACGGAATAGTTGGTCAGCTCAAGCATCACCTGCTTCTTTGTTTCCATAACTTTGAAACCGTAGCAGTGGCTGAAGGCATCCGTGGCGGGATTGTATATCTGGTACATAAAGAGCGAGGTCTGGAAGTTGTAGTATATAGTATCCAGCTTCTCCACCTTGCCTTCGGTTTCAACCTGTTGCAACTGCCACTTGCCGTCGAGCCTGTCGCCTATATCGCTCGTGCACGAGGCGAGGAGCGAAAGGGCTGCCATGTAAAATATAACCTTCTTACCGATATTCATAACCGTATGTATTTTTGATGAAGCAAAGATAATAATAATTTTATTTGCACTTCCGCTTTTTTATGGAAAGAATACCGGAAAAATTGTAGTATATGTGAATATATTTTGTATGTTTGAGGACATTTTTTACTAACTATTGATAACATAATAGACATGAAAGTATTACGTATCCACCAAAAAAGTCTTCACAACGAAGAGTGGTTTAATTGTTACGCCGATTTCAAGGACGAGCTGTATTACTTCGACAAGGATACTCTCGGCATCAAAGATTTGTACGCTTCCTTCCTCCCATTGTACAACAAGGCTGACAAATTGCTGGAGGTCTTGCGTAAATGTATTTATACCAAAGACGTTGAGGAGGTAGACAAGCGGCGCGACGATATTTTGCGCGGACTATGCGAAGCGGTCAAGGGCTCGCAGATGTCGCCTGCCGACACCGTCCGGGAGGCGGCCGCACGCCTGTACAACTTGCTCGACGGATACCGCAAGCTGATTCTTAAGGGTAGCCTCGCCGAAGAATCGGCTGCCATACGCAACCTCTTGCAGGAACTTGACAGCGATGCTTACGCCGGAGACGTCGGACTGCTCGGTTTAAACGAATGGGTCGTTAAGCTTGGAAATGCGGAACGTGATTTCCTGAAAATACGCGACAGGCAGAAGCTCGAAACCTCAAACAGACTGAAGGAAGACCTCCGCCTCACTCGCGGACGGACTGACGCGCTATACACCGTCATGGTGAACACGCTCGACGCTCGCCTGCAGGCGGACGGCCTCGGCGGCGATATTGTAGTGGAACCGGAAGACCTCGACCTTGACGAACATGCCAGCGGCGAAGCATTTACGCCGGAAGTTCACGGCAACGTCACGTACAACTTCGTAATAGCCTGGAACGACGTGGTGAAGAAGTACCGCAACCTCATCGCCCAGCGCCGCGCCAAAGCAGGCAGCTCCTACGCCTGATACCCCATACATACGCATTATCCCGAAGGCGTCAATCTAAAACGTCAGGTACAGCCCTATGCCGAACATGCGGCGGGCGTCGGCGTACAGATCGCCTTGTCCGTTATATCGCTTGAGGCCGGCTGAGGCGCGCAGGCCTATGAGGACTTGATGTGAGTGGACGCTGAGCGGCGTTTGGTAGCCGGCGCCGATGCCGAAGGCGTAGTACGAGCTGCAGGCGGCAAGGAAGGCGGGCTCCAGGTATGAGGCCTTGAGCTTTGAGCCGTCGACTTCCATTCCTTGCGAGAGGCTTGAGGCGTAGACGCCGTTAAGGGACAGGCTGAGCAGCCCTTTTAAAATATGCAAATGCTTGGATACGTCGCCGCGATATGTGGCCAAAGCGTACTCCCTGCCGTACAGGTCGGGGTATTGCTTTATGTCCGAGCTCGTATATGTTCCCCGTAGGGATGCGGTGAGGCTGGGGAGGCCTCCCTTCATGAAATCTATCGTATAACTTAATGACGCAAGCTTGCTTGACTCCTTGTGCGTGATGGATTTGTCCCTGACGGTCCACACGATGTTCCCGTCTGTGTCGGACGACTGCGTTTGTATGTACCAGATGCCGTCTACCGCCTTACTTTCGACCATCGCGGCTATGCGGTGGACGGTGGACGGGGCTTTTAGCCGCAATTGGTACGCCAGCGACCAGGTTGTCGCCTTGTAATCGCCGCCCTTGTAGTCGAAGCCCGTGTCTCCGTCGCTTGCATATTCGCTCGCCTCGCCATAGCCTGCTTCGAGGAAATTGCTTAGCGACGGCGAGCTATTCCATACAATCTGGACATCGCCGCGGTATTCGCCTCCCTCGTATGTGCGCTTGTAGCCGAGCGCGCTTTTTACTTCGGGACTGCCCAGTCCTTTAAAGATAAAGAGCGTGTTCACGTTAGGCTCGATGGAATTGACGACCGTGTACGAGGTCGCTTCGTTGAGGCGGCCTATTTCAGCCGAGATGCCCGCGGCAAAGGTCTCGGAGGGGCGGAATATGACGCCGGGGTTAAGTATGAAGCGCATACCTTTGGTCGACGGCCGCGGGTCGGTCTGGTCGGCCAGCGTTCCGGCGTCGTAGGTTGCGCGCATTGCGGCGCTCCATTGCGGCGCTATCTCGTAGGAGAATCCTCCGTTGAGCTTGAATTTTTCCACGCCGTAGTCGCTTGGGATAGAATCCGAGATGATGAACGGGTTGTTTTCTGATACGTACAGGTAATTTGCCCACTGCTTGCCGGCCAGCGTCTCGTTATTGTACTCAATGGAGCCTTCAAAGGAAAGCTTGCCGAGCTTTTTTATCCCATAGATGCTGCCCGTCCGGCCTTCCTGCCTCCTGCCCTCGTGTATGAGCTTGTAGTTTCCCGAAGCGGACGAGTATGCGGCGTCGAAGACTGTAATATCCGCAGGGGCTTCCGAAATGGCGACGGGATTACGGCTGCCGTAAAGGGGATGGTCGAGGTAGAGAAGCTCTTTGTACAAAGCCTTCGCCTCCCATTGCGCGTCCGCCTGTGCGAGGCAGCAGCACGGCAGCAGTGATATTATGAACAGTTTATATCCTGGTAGCATTTCTTTTGAGCCGTAAAAAGGGCGATTCCCATGAAAGGCGCGATGCTTGCACGGGAATCGCCTGCGTTTGTTATTAATTATTTACTTGTGCGGCATGTACGCCCGGCGTGGGGCGTTGTCCGCCGATGCTGAAGTCTTCGCTTGAGTTATTGGTGTCCTTGTAGACGGGCTTGCCTTCGGGCGTCAGCGCAATCACCTTACGGCAGAGGCTTTTTCCCGTATATGCCGATTCCGTGCCCGGAGCGTCGCCGTATACCCACGCCATGCCGATGTCTTCGGACGGGAGGAGCCTTTTGTACTGCTGTCCTTCGGTAGAATAGACGATGTCGACGCCGTCAACGACGTATTCGTGGGGTATCATCAACTGGTCCCACATTTCCGAGCCGGGCGTCTTAAGGAAGTTATCAGGATTCGCAACGAAGTCGGGCACGGCCGTACCTGCGGGTAGCTTGGCCAGGATGAGCGCCGCGCCGTTTACGCCGGGCATGAAATCGAGGCCCCAAGTGTTGTACGCCACAAGCGTGTTCGGAATGCCTTCTACTTCTATGTCGGATGCCTGCGCAGGGACGTAAATATTCCAGTCGGCATGGCTAAGGTCTACGGGCGACTCTACATCCTCGTCGGTCAGCTCGCGGGCCGAGTGATTGATGGCCACCGTGGCGACGACTACGCTCGTGTACGGCTGTACGGGATGCTCGGAGCCTGCGCCGGGGAAATAGATTGTGAAATTCGTCATCGGGTAGCGGCTGAGCAGGTTGTTGTCGTCATCGACCCACGTCGAGGGAGCGCCGAATCCGCCGTCGACAATGCCTACTATAAGACCGTCAAGGTACTGCACCTCGTCGGAATTATTGTATAATTCAAAGAAGCCGTCCTTCCAGTAATAGCTCATGACGCCGGTGTAGTATATTTCTTTGAAGACAAGGCCCGCGCCGGAGACGATGTTAAGCGTTATGCTCACGTTTTTGTTTTCATAAACCGACGCAGAGGCCAGTCCGTTGAGCTTAAAGTCTTCGGTCTGTCCCGAAGCGCGAAAGTCGTATTCGCCGGCAGACAGGCTTTGCGTAGCCGTCCCGTTGCTCACGGTCAAGGAAGTTTCGACGCCGGAAGTTTTATTTACTACGACGATTTTTATATCCGTAACATCCGCCAGGTCGACGCCGTCCGGCACCGTGAGCGCGACGGTCACGTCATAGTTTTTAGCCACGTCCACGACGACGCCGCCGTCGTCTTTCTTGTCGCATGATGTAAAGGCGAACATTGCCGCCAGCAA
Organism: Tannerellaceae bacterium; assembly: GCA_031267205.1. Lineage (GTDB taxonomy): Bacteria > Bacteroidota > Bacteroidia > Bacteroidales > Tannerellaceae > DFXE01. Next base: position 4,348 of record JAIRZN010000189.1, read on the forward strand.
GGAGATTGTGAAGATTGATTTTTTAAACATAACTGTTCGTTTTAATTATTATATTCCGATTTAAAATTTTCGTGAGATTATATTGAAGTTTCCGGAGGTCGTGCTTGGGAGACGGGGCATCCGTCGCGCCGGCGGGCATGAAACGCCTTTAATACAGTCTATGGATACGTTCATAGCTTGAATGTTATTTCTGCGCCGAAATATAACGGGATTGTGAGGTTCGCGTATCCGGAGGATGTCCTCAGCTTGTATTTTCCGGAGAAGCTCAGGAAGTTGTTGGCTATAAAAGAGAGGTCTAATACCCGGCTGAATTCTTTTGTCAGCTTAAAGTTAAGTATCGCCGTCACCGGGTAGGATTCTTTGCCGAAATAGTTGTTGTGCGAGTATATCGTTATCATCCTCCGGTACTGGAATACGTCGTAATGTTCGGGTTTCCACGCGATGTAGTTATTGTCCTTGTCGATAAAGCCGATTGGATTAACATGCGCTTTGGCCTCTTTGCTGCTGCTCTGTGGGTCGACGGCCATGTAGTAGGCGTTGCCGTCGGGGTGTTCGTAAATGTTTTGCGACGTCTCGAACCATACTACCTGCGCCGTTGTTGAGAATATCATCTTGAGGCTGGGTATGTGCGTTATAAAGCGGAAATTGGTATTCAGGCGGCTGTTGACCGACCCCGATCCTGCCGGCATGAGCGGCATGTAGGGGTAGTCTGTGCCGAGCATCGTGACGACGTCCTGCCAGAAAGGCTCGCTTGATATGCGTTTGATATGCAGCCATGCCCCGTCGATGATCAGCGAAGTTTTAAGCGCAGGTATGCTGCCGAGGTTGAGGCTGTATTCGATACCCTTTTTTGCCGTCTCGTTCCTGTTCGAGGGCATGGAATAGGAGCGTATATTGCGCATCACGGTCTTTTCGGCCATGCGTTCCGTCCCGTTCACGGTGTAATAGACGCCCCCGCTGCCGTAACGGAAATTGTCGGTCATGCCAGCTCCGGCGGCTGGTATGGCGTATGAATTATAAGGTATAATGAGTGGGACGGACGCGAAGCCGTACTCACCCTTTGTGCGTTCATGGAAAAAGATGACGTTGCCCGTTATATGACGGATGGCCCAGGAGAGGCCTGCTTCGTATTTGTTATTTACCGTCGCCCGGAGGCTGGGGTTGGATGTATTGTCGACAATCTTGGTTGTCATGACGGCCAGGCCCTTCGACAGGTCGGATTTGAGGTAGGTTATGCTGCTTTCATCGAAGTAAGCTTTGTCGGGGTATAGGTAGACTAACGATGGCATCTTTGCCGATATGCCAAAGCCTCCCGTCAGGCTCAGGTCGTCGAACAGCCGGTTATTGGCCTTGTCCAGGATGCGGTATTCCATGTTAACGCGCGGTTCGAGCTTGAGAATGTCGCCTATCCCCGCACTTTTGTCGACAAGCATATCCGACAGCCTGACGCCCGCCTGCACTGTCAACTGTGTGGAGCCGACGGGCATTTGCGTTTTGTTTTCCAGGAATAGCGACACAGTATTCATGGCCGGGACGGATTTGTAGGAACGCGGCCTTAGTGTCTGCACGGAGTTGACTACGGGCGGGAGCAGCGGGTCGAACACGAGGCCGTCGCCGTCGTTCGAGTCATGTTTCCAGTCGCCGCCCGCCTTGATAGTGGAGAATGCGTTTTCTCCGAACTGAATAAGCTTTCCGGCCTTTAGCTGGGCGAAAATATTGAGAGGCCGCCCGTCGACGGTGCGCTCCGAGTAGTAAGATGCGTTCAAGTAGCGCGATTCGAACTCGCCGTCTACGGTTGATTCGGCTATCGGGGTTATGCCGGTGTGCAAGACCGTAAAACGCTTCTCGTAGTCCACCTGATGGCTGCGGCTTATCATAAAACTGTAGTCAAGGTTTGAGACGAGACCCGTATTCAGCCGCAAGTTGCCTTCAACGGAAAGTCTTGCGCCCTGGTTTTTGTTTTCGATACGTTCCCCGGTTCTCATTTGAGGGTCCGATTTGCGGCTGTTGACGTTACGGAAGTAAGCCAAGCGTAGATTGAACGTAAGCGGCGTTGTCGACTTCATAAATACGTTAGAGTAGCCGGCATTTGAGGTTATCCGGTCGTATCCCTCGTATTTCCGCCTCACATCCGTGTACGATTGCGTATAATCTAACGAGAGGTTTAGATCTCCCGCTCCGGGGCCGAGCGATAAGCCTTTCCCGGCGTAAAACATCTTGGAGAACTCGTCCGTTTTGGCTTTAAGTTCAAGCGGCGTAGCTCCCGATTTCGTTTTTATGATCATTGCTCCCGACGTGAGGTTGCCGTACTCCACGCCGGCTATCCCGCGTATAACTTCTATCGACTCGACATTGTCGGGAGATATGGTTCGCAGGTCATAGCCGCGGCCCGCTGTCGTTTGGTAGGTGCGCCCGGAGGATTCGTTCTCGGACAGCCTTATCCCGCTGCGAGATGTTGAGATTACCTGTATATTGGCATCGTTCGACAGCGGCGCACCGTCGACGAGCACTGTCGTCCCCATGGAGTTGTTAGCGTTGGCGGATATTTCGCGCACGTAGGCCTGTCCGGCCGTCGCCAGGTCAGGATTTTTGGTCAGTCCTCCGGGTACAAGCTGGAGCATATCCTCGACCGACTTGGCCTGTATATGCTGTATTGCAGTTTGGTCAATAACGGAAGCCGAGCGCAATTTGCCCTCCTTAGCGGTGACCATCACCTCTGCAAGAGCCAAGCTCTGAGCCTCGAGGCGTACAGTAACGCTGCCCGTCCTCTCGTCAAGGGCTATTGTTCCCGCATACTTGCGGTAGCCGAGGTAAGATACCTCGTAGGCATATTTCCCCGCTTTCAGCTTAGGAATCAGGAAGCGTCCCGCCTCATCCGTCACGGCCCACAGTTGCACATCGCGCATATTCACCACCGAGCCTTCGACAGGCTCGCCGGTATCGCTGTCGACCACTATTCCGGCAAACCCGTAATAAGCGGCATCCGTCTTTTCCTGAGGCAGGATAATCGACGGATGGATAAGCAGTATGCAGGCTAATATAATGTTCAATCTACTCACAACTCACGGTTGTTAAAAGTTTTTGCGAAAGTAATTCTTACTCTATCATCGTGAAATACCTATTTATAGGTAATTTTCCCCGCGTAATAAGTCGCGCACCCAAGAGCCAGGTTTATAAGCCCCAGGAGCGTTTCAAGAGGGTTATTAACCAGCGCGAAGAAAATAATCCACAAGGATATGCCGATGAAGATCGCCTGGAAGAGCGGGAAGAGCGGACTTTTATAGCCCGGCGACCGTGTATCCCTGCGCCTCAGTATAAAGACGCCGGCTACGACCATTAGTGTGGATACCGTCAGCAATATTCCGCAATAGACCATTATTTGCTCAAAGGTACCCGTCAGCAGCAATACTGCACTGACGGCAAACTGTAACCACAGCGCCTTGACGGGGATGCCGGAGGCGTTGTACCTGAAATACCTCCAGAGTGGATGATCTTCCGCTATGCCGGCCGTAACTCTCGGCCCTACCCATATCATTGCGCTTATGCCGGAGACAAGGAGCAGCGATATAGCCGCACCGAAGAGGTTGCCGAAGCCATTGCCGAGTATGTTGCGGACGGCTATGCTGCCGATGTTGATCGCTCCTGCAAGTTCTTCGCGCGGGACATGCTTGAGGAAAACGTACTGGAGGGCGGTATAGAGGATTGTCACGAGCAAAGTCCCTCCGATGAGCGCTATGGGTAGCGACTTGGCAGGATTGCGGAACTCTCCTGTTATATAAGCTGCCGCATTCCACCCGGAATAGGAATAGCTTACATATATCAGGGCGACGGCGAAGGCTGCCGACGTTATCTCGCCCGTGTAGGAGGCTCCGAAGTCGAGCGCGCCGCCATCTCCTGCAGGAGCTATCATGCCGGCGAGGATGAGGGCGACTATAAGCAGTATCTTGAAGGACGCGCTTACGTTCTGGAACCTTGAGCTTAACTTAAGGTCGTAGCTGTGAACGAGCGTGATGCCTGCTATCAATAGTATGCCGCATATCTTGGGATAGGCGACATTTACAGGCAGGTATTCCACAAAGGCGATAGTCGATAGCGCCACCGGGGCCGCAAAGCCTACCGTCAGCGAAATCCATCCCGAAAGGTAGCCGGCCAGCGGATGATATATGTGCGACAGGAAGGCGTACTCGCCTCCTGATTTGCGGATTACCGTGCCTACTTCGGCATAACTGAAGGCGCCCGACAAGGCAAGGATGCCGCCAACTATCCATAGCGACAGTATACTCAAAGTATTGTGCAATTCCTCTACCTGGAAGCCAAGGCTCGTGAAGGCGCCCGTGCCTATCATATTTGCGACAACGATGGAGAGGCCTGTGAAGGTAGTTATCTTTGCTATCTTAGCTTTGTTCATTGATCTTTCTTGCGGAAATAATCTTGCAGCAGCTTGTATGCCCGCAAGGCGCTGTCGGCATCAAGATACTTCCCGCGTATATCTTCGTAGCGCGCCAGTACATCGGCCGCCTTGTAATAAATGGCCGAATCAATGACCGACGGCTCGTAAGCGGCAGGGTTGGCGTAAACGAAATAGCCTCCCTTAGCGGCATGTACGGGTATATTGAAAAAACTGCGCTCGACGAACGTCCCTGTCGTATTAAGTTCAAGCGACGCCAGGACGAAGAAGTCCACAGCCTGATCGGGGTATCCAAACAGGTAGCCATAGCCGCGATAACGCTCGTAAACGCCGGCATTCTCGATCACGCTTGCCACAACGCTGGGATCTGCGCCGGGAACAAGGCCGAATTGCCCGAAAAATCCCTCCTGTTTCTTCAACAAGCTATCGAGTTTGCTTATCCTGACGGCGCTTACCTGAACAACCCGTCTATCGCCCTCAGCCTCCTGGTAAGGAACGACGATGAAGCGAAGGTCTGGGAAATCCAGCTTGTTCATAAGATATTGTACAGACTGCAATTCGTCAAGGTAACGCCCACGACGGAGGCTGTCGACTACTACTGCGCTCGTCCTTAGGGCGGAATCGGTGTTTGCCACCGGATAGTAGAGCGTAACGACGGAACTCATCGGCTTCACATCTCCCAGTATGGTAAACAAAGCCTCGCGGTCGAGCCCGTATTGCAGGATTGAATCGAGTAGGAGCTGCTGCGCGGCGCCGTCGACAAAGGGTGCATCAAACGTATCGCCGGTTTTATGCGCATCGCAGGAAAGTAAGAAATACAAGGCTACAAAATAAAGGAAGGAATGTTTCATACGAAAATATTTAATTAAGGTGATAAGACTATCTGTTTTATGGTTGCAATGATAGTCATTTTTCCTAATTCCGGCAAACAGGCTTTACGCCTATTGCATGTTTTAGTTTCAACATTCCCTCAAGAGGACGTTTTCTTTCCTTAAGAAACGAGCAAACCGGCCGGCGTGAAGCTTTCTTTCGGTAAGAAACGAGCAAACCGGCCGGCGTGAAGCTTTCTTTCCGTAAGAAACGAGCAAACCGACCGGCGGGAAACTTTCTTTCTGTAAGAAACGAGCAAACCGGCCGGCGGGAAGCTTTCTTTCCTAAAGAAACGAGCAAACCGGTCGGCGTGTCGTTTTCTTTCCTAAAGAAACGAGCAAACCGGTCGGCGTGGCGTTTTCTTTCGGTAAGAAAGTTTGAAACCGGCTGGGATTATTTCGCTATGGGGCGGGTATAAAAGGATCATGGTTTACGAGAGCGAATTGTGGGCTACTTCGTAAACCATGACGGCGCAGTTCTTTGCGTATACTGCGATTGTTTGCTCCGTTTTATTCGGACAGGAGCTTTTGTATGAGTTCTTTGTACGCTTTTGCGCCGGCGGATATGCTTGTGGCGGCTGTCGGAAGGGATGCTCCGTAGACGGCGAATGGCGTTTGCCAAACCATGCCTGAATGATTGGCGAGGGCTTGGTATGGGCGCAGCAGTTCGTCTACGGTGAAGAGGTTTCTTCCTCCCGAACGGTATGCTTCGTATTCCGAGCCGGTGGTTGTGGCGACAAGCAGTTTCTTTCCTTTAACTGTTTCCATGAGTCCTCCAAACACTTCGTCAGACCACTTCTTTAACTGCGACGGGGCGCTTAACCAGTGGAAAGGAAACTGGAATACGACGGTAGAGGCCTCCGTGACGGGCTGTTTGTAGGTGTCGAGCGTGAAGGGCGCGGCATAAATGTCGATAACCGTGACGCCGGGCAGGTTTTTTACGGCTTCGACGAGCGCTTTGTTGGCGACCGACTGCGCGTAGTTGGGATGTGCCAGCAGGATGGCTACTTTGCTCTGTGCGGCAGCGTTTGTTGCGCTGTTTTCCGTTGGATTTTCACTCCGTTGGCGGAGCGTTGTCGATGCGAGGGCGTCGATGCTGAGCGCGGCCGTACCTGTGCCGATTGCGCCCAAGAAATTGCGTCTGTTGATTTTCATGATGTAATTATTTTAAGTTATATGTTTGATAATATTCTTTTGAGTACTGTTTGTGCGGATATTTCGCGGTTGGCGGCTTCGGGTATGACGAGGCTTTGGGGGCCTTCGATCACGGCGTCGCTTACTATCATATTGCGCCGGACGGGCAGGCAGTGCATGAAGTAAGCGTTGTTGGTGACGCCCATAGTGCGCACGTCGACCGTCCACTTGCGGTCGGTTGAGAGGACTTTGCCGTAGTTGGGATCGGTGTATGCCGACCAGTTTTTGGCATACACGAAGTCGGCTCCCCTCAGGGCCTTGATGTGGTCGTACTCTATGCGTGCGTTGCCTGTAAAGGCAGGGTCGAGTTCGTAACCTTCGGGGTGGGTGATGATAAATTCGTATCCGGCGGCGTTCATCCATTCGGCGAAGCTGTTGGCTACGGCCTGTGGGAGGGCTTTCGGATGCGGCGCCCATGTCATGACCACCTTCGGGCGTATTGTCCGCTTGTATTCTTCGATTGTAATCAGGTCGGCGAAGCTTTGCAACGGGTGGCGCGTAGCCGCTTCCATACTGATAACCGGCCGGCCTGAGTATTTAATAAACTGGTTGAGGATTTTCTCCGTATAGTCCTCTTCCTTGTTTTCCAGTCCGGCGAAGGAGCGGATGGCGATGATGTCGCAATAACTTCCCATAACGGGGATAGCTTCGAGGATGTGTTCGCTTTTATCTCCGTCCATAATGACGTTGCGTTTGGTTTCCAGCTTCCATGCGCCTTGGTTTATGTCGAGCGTTATGGTATTCATCCCAAGGTTTGTGGCAGCTTTCTGCGTGCTGAGGCGGGTGCGCAGGCTTGCGTTAAAGAATACCATGAGGAGCGTTTTGTTCCGTCCGAGCTCGGCGTACTTAAAGCGGTCTTTCTTTATTTCGGAAGCTTCTTTCAGGGCTTCCGGCAGGTTTCCGCCCAGATCGTTTATGTTGGTGAACTTTTTCATAAGCGATTCTTATTTCCTGTACTTACAACAGTCGGGCAGAGCGTTGTAGGCGTCGTCAGCGGCTTTAATGTTACCGGTGTCATGGCCCGTTGCGGCTACGGCTTTGCTTATGGCGTCGAGGTTTGTCTTGCTGTCGTCGAAGTGTACGTGGAGTTGTTGATTGTCTTTGTTCCATGTAGCTGCGGTGACGCCTTCGACGCTTTTGGCTGCTTTCTCGATGCGTGTTTTACACATTCCACAGGCGCCGCCTGCTTTGAGGTCGCCGTGTTCTTCTTTTGCTGCGGCGTTGTTTGCCGTCATCAGCATTGCTGTTGCGATTAATAAGATGTACTTTTTCATTTTTTATTTTTATTTGTTTCCGTATATATGCGTTTGTACTGGTTTATGTATCCGTTTATGAAGTCTATTATGAATGTATAGGGGTTTTCTGCGTCGTATTTTCCATCGAGCTTGCCTGCGAAGTACATTGCGTTCACGCTTATTGTAAAACTACGGAAAGCGTTGTCGACTAACGGGCGTATGCTTTTCATGGAGCCGAGATTTTTGTTGTCTTCGTTGTTGAGGAAGTATTCTGTGTAGATTGATTTAAACTCTTCGTTCTTCTCTTCGAGTTTGTCTAACGCATCATCGAGGCCGAGTGTGACGATTGAGCCGAAGTATCGTGGGGATTTGAGCTCCCTTATCATTTTATGTACGAGTGGCGACGCTTCGCTGTCCGTTGCGGCGTATACGCTGTTGTGCTTGTTGAGGATTCCGACGAGTTTACCTGCCGCCTCCCTTTCGGTCGGCTCGTCGCTGTTGATTGCCGAGTTGATGACTAATTTTATCATCATACATGTGACGCTACGCTTCTGTCCGGCTTCTTTGAGGAGCTTTATTTTCCTTCTTTTACCGTTTCGCCTGTGTATGGCATACTCTTTTTCGAATAGTTCGCACAGAGTCATCCATACGGAGGCGACTTCGGGCAGCCCGGTTCCTTGCGCTCTTACAAAACCTGTAACGTTGTCATAAAAGTCACAGTGTTCATCATTTTTTAGCCTGTTAATTACTACTTGGCAACCGACGATTTTTTTCATGCGAGTAAACATCTTAATATGTAGTTTTGAAATACCTATTGGTGCAGACAATGTTCTTACAATTCGTTCCATGTCGGAAATGTCATTTTTAAACACACAAATGTACTACTTTATTTGTTTATGCGCTATACAAATATCGAGTGAGTGCGATTATAATTCGTGCGGCTAACGAATTATAATCTGTACTTGCAACAGTCGGGCAGCGAGTCGTAAACGCTGTCGGCGGCCTTGTACGCATCGGTATCGTGTCCGGACAGGGCGACGGCCTGAGCCACGTCGGAGGGCGATGTCTGCGCCGCGATATATTCTATCGACAGTTGCTTTGTCTCCATATCCCACGATGCGGCGACTACTCCCGTGAGGCTTCCTGCGGCAGTTTCGATACGTTCCTTGCACATCTCGCAAAGTCCGGCTACCGCGAATGAAGTTTTGATCGCGCCGACGCCGGGCGTATTATTATTCATCATGCTCGGCTTACCCTCCAGTTGCGCGCTCGCATCTATGGCGAAGGCGCCCGAAGTTACGACCTCTTCGCCCTCTTCGAGGCCTGAGATTATAGAGTACATGTCGCCGAGCGAAGTTCCGAGTTCAACTTCCCGTAAAGAAAAGGATGGGGTAGGGGAGTTGGGCCGGCGGACGTATACTATCGAGCGTTTGCCTGTCCATAGCACGGCTGTTTTGGGCGCCGTAAGCGTTGACGGCAAGGTTTCGGTTTCCACTTTGGCCAGTGCATACATTCCCGGTTTAAGCAGCAAGCCCGGATTGCTTGTTTCGACCCTGACCTTAGCCGTGCGTGTTGTCATGTCGAGTGAGGGGTCGATAAAGGCTACCCGTCCCGTATACTTTTTCCCAGGCAAAGCCTGGAGCGTATACGTAAGCCGGTCGCCTTGCCTGATATACGGCAGGTCTGCTTCGTAAGCATCAAACATAGCCCATACCGACGACAGGCCGGTTAATTCAAACAGGACGCTTCCCTGGTTTACGTAATCGCCTTCTGCAACCTTACGCGCTGCGACGATACCGCCGGCCTGCGCCATAATATCTGTCAGCGCCGACGTTTGGCCCGACGCCTCAATCTCTGCAATCTGACGGTCGGTTAGCTTCATCAGGCGCAGTTTGCCGCGCGCAGCTTCAATCAATCCCGCCTGCGACTTGTCGGCGGCGTACATATCGGCCGCTTCCAGCAGTTCCCGCTGTGCGTTAAGCAGGGTAGGGGAGTAGATTGTAGCTATTTTCTGGCCTTCGAGGATAGTTTCGCCGGTGAAATTGACGTGCAGCTTTTCTATGCGGCCGCCTGCGTGTGCTACTTCGGAACGTGCGAGGCGTTCGTCGGATTGTATCGTGCCGTAGAGGAATATTTCCTTTATGGCGGCGCCCCTTGTCACCCTCGCCGTCTGTACGTCGGCAAGAGCGGCGGCTTCTTCCGATAGCATAATGTCGGCGGAGGCGGTCGACACGCTGCCTGACGGTACGAGCCTTATAAGCTCCATGGCGCATATCGGGCATTTGCCGGGTTTGTCTTGTCTTATCTGCGGATGCATGGAGCATGTCCATACTTCGTCGGCGACGCCGGTAGCGTGGTTGTGACTTTCCGGTTCCTGCGTCCGTCCGAAAAACAGCCATCCGGCCGCAATTCCCAGTAAGATGCCGGCAGTGCAGGATGCGACGGCTGCCTTTATATCTTTCGTTGTCTTCATATATCTTCGTTCTTTCTGTAAGCAATAAGTTTTTGAATCGAAGCCACCGCCGTATTGCAGTCCGCAATGGCTTCAGCTTCCTTGAGTTGATAATCCGATAAGAGGCGCAGTATACGTATAACGCCGTCAAGACCTCCATCGCCCGACACAAATTCCTGCAAAGCAATACCGGCGGCCGTGCGTGCGGCGGCAGACTGGCGGCGGTAGAGGTCGATGCGGCGTCCTGCATCGTTTATGCGGTAAACCGAGCGGCGAAGCTCGGCCTCTATACGGTTTATTGCGCCCGCGTACTTTCCGTCGGCGGCCTCCTGTCTTAGTCTGCTCTCTGCGCGGACGGCGTTATACTTCCTGCGGTATATGGGAATGGAAACCGACAGCATCGGCATCAGCATATCCTTGCCGTTCATAGCCTGAGGCGGTTCGTTCATGTTTTCCATTGATGAAGACCGTGTATTTGCGAGCGGAGCCATCAACATATACTGAAGGCCGACGCCAAACATAGGATAGCCCATTTTCCTGTCCATCTCAGCCTTTGCGCCGTAAGCAAGCGATTCCTCTCTAAGCATAGCCAGAGAGGGATTGCTTTCGCCTATTTCCTCCATAAGGCTTTTTACGTCCGCCATAAAAGGAATGAGCGTCAGGCTGTCGGGCAGCGATATGGGGCTATCGGCCGGCCTGTTCATGAGCAGGTTAAATCTCGCCTTGCCGACGCTTATTTCGTCTCTTACGCTCTCTTCAAGGCTCTCAATCTCCATCGCTTCAAGTTGTATCTGCAACACATCGGCAAGACCGCCCCCCATGGCGTTCATGCTGCCCGACGCCTGCATGGACGCTCCGGTTTCCATGTCTGCCGCAGGAGCTGAATCGACGATTCCGGTATTCATTCCCTGCATCTTCATCCCTCCCTGCGTCACGGCAGAGTTCGCGCTTACCATATTTGCACCAGGCGACAGGGCGGCAGACGGCGGCGCGGCATAAGAGCTTCCGGTAGCGCCCGTCGAGGAGGCGTACTTGCCGAGAGCGAGCCTTTCGATATGTTGTAGCCATTGCCTGTTGCTTTCGCTGTTTACGAGCTTCTGTTGCGCCGCGCATAAGGCATACCACTGTATGCGGACGTCAAGCAGAACGTTGGCCTCAACTTCGCGAAGCTCCTCGAAAGCCATGTTCGCCATGTGTTGAGCTTCCGTGCGCGCCGCTTTGCGCGTACCGAACCACGGGAACATTTGCATCAGTTGAAACTGCGCCGCCTGGCGTCCCATGGGATATTCCATCGGACTGATAAAGACGCCCGCTTCGAGCGTCGGATCGGAGAAAGCCCCTGCCTGCGGAAGCCTCTCAAGCGCCGCCTTTGCTACAAGGCGCGCTGCGGATATGTCGGGATTGTTCTCCGCTGCTACGGCAAGGTAATGGATCAAGGAATCATTCTGCGCCGACTCCTGCGCCGCCGTAAGAGCCGGACAAAGGGCTATGTATATACATATGATATATATGCTTCGTTTCATGCTGTCTTATTTTGTTGTTTGCGTATGCTTGCTTCCCGCCACCAACATTGAAGGACAGGGACGACAAACATTGTCATTGATTGTATCAGCATACCGCCGAACGTTGGTATGGCCATCGGCGACATGATGTCGGAGCCTTTACCCGACGAGGTGAGCACCGGAAGGAGGGCTATCAGCGTTGTGGCCGTCGTCATCATGGCCGGACGGACACGTCTCAACCCGGCGTGTACGACAGCTTCGCGTATATCCTCCCTTGTGCGGGGATTGCGGGCGAGGAAGGTGTCGTGTATGTAGGTTCCCATCAACACGCCGTCGTCGGTAGCTATGCCGAAGAGCGCAATGAAGCCGACCCATACGGCTATGCTGAGATTCACCGTATGCATATTGAACATGTCGCGCAAGTTTGTCCCGCCGACGGAGAAATTCATGAACCACGGCTGCGCGTAAAGCCATAGCAGTATAAATCCTCCCGCGAAGGCCACAAATACGCCGGAGAAGTGAATCAGCGAAGCCGTCACCGTCCTAAACTTGAAGTATAGCGTCATAAAGATAGCCAGCAGGCATAACGGGATAACAATACCCAAGCGCGCCGAGGCGCGTTGCTGCTGCTCATAATTGCCGGCAAACCGGTATGACACTCCCGGTGGCAGGCGAAGTTCGCCTTTGGCTATCTTGTCGTCGAGGAGTCGCGCGGCCTCGTGCACGACGTCGACCTCCGCCCGTCCTTCTGCTTTGTCGAATATAACGTAGCCGGTGAGGAAGGTGTTCTCGCTTTGAATCATCTGCGCTCCTTTGACATACTCTATGTCGACCACGTCGCCGAGAGGTATCTGGGCGCCTGTCGCCGACGGCACTATTATACGTTTCAGAGCCTCCGGATCGTTGCGAAGTTCGCGCGGATAACGCAGCCTGACGGGGAAGCGTTCACGCCCTTCAACCGTAGTCGTTAGCGTCATCCCGCCTACGGCAGCGCTTATTGCTTCCTGTAGTCCGGCAACGTCGATGCCATGCCGGGCCATGTTGCGGCGGTTGAGGCGTATTTCGATGTAGGGCGCGCCTACTGCACGATCATAGAACACCGTCGACGGAATTATTGAGGGCGATTCCTTCAGCGCAGCTTCCAGCGCTATCCCTCCTTGCTCTATGCTTTCGAGATCGGGGCCGGATACCTTTAGCCCCATCGCTGCACGCATTCCTGTCGACAGCATCACGAGCCGCGCCTCGATAGGCTGGAGCCGTGGCGAGGACGTTAGTCCCGGAAGGTGTGATACGTTGATAATCTCCTGCCATATATCGTCCGTCCTCCTGATATGCGGGCGCCACTGCCGGAAATAGTCGCCGCCACTGCGGCTGGGCACGAGGCTGTCGGCGGGAATGAGGCGGAATCCGTCGGCTGGGTTATACTTCGAGCCGTCAATCAGCAGGTACTCGCCGCTGCTATTCACCTTGAAACGCTGCCTCCGCCCGTTGGAGTCAAGTATATATTCGGGCCTGTAATTGATGGTATTCTCAAACATCTGCACCGGCGCAGGGTCGAGGGCTGAGGCGACGCGCCCCCATTTGCCGACGGTTATTTCGACCTCAGGGATGGCCGAGATTCGCTTGTCGAGTATCCCCATCAGGCTGCGGTTCTGTTCTATGCCCGTGTGAGGCATACTTGTCGGCATTAGAAGGAATGAGCCTTCGTCCAAGCTTGGCATGAACTCAAGGCCTATGTTTCGCCACACCGCTCCGCCTGCCACGAGCGTCAGTAGTGGGATGAGCATAAACTTGAGGCGGTTTGCAAGGCACCACCTGAGTATAGGCTCGTAGCGGGCAACCATCAGCCAAAGGATACCGAGTATCGACCCGACGGCGGCTACGACAAACAACAGGTTCGCCCCAAAGCCCGCTTCCGTTCCCGCAGGCAGCCATTCGCCGGTAAGCAGCGCGACGGCGAGGCATAAGACAGCCGCCCGCGCATATAAACCCGCCCTTTTCGGCAGCCTGGCCTTAATCCTGTCAAGAAAGGCCGGCGGCGCCAGTACATAGTAGGCTATCGAGGGCAAGAGTATGAAACCGGCTATGAAGGCCGAGACAAGGACGAACGTTTTTGTATACGCAAGGGGCGAGAACAGTTTGCCTTCCTGCGCTTCGAGAGTGAAGACGGGCAGGAAGCTAATTATCGTCGTCAACATCCCAACCGTCAGTGCGCCGCCCACTTCCTTCACGCTGCGGTACAGCAGGGCGGCAAAGTCCTTGCCGCGACGGACGCCCGGATGTTCGTCGATATGCCGGAGCATATTTTCGACAAGAACTATCCCGACATCTACAACGACGCCGATGGCTATCGCTATGCCGGAAAGCGCGACGATGTTGGCATCCACTCCCATGTAGCGCATTATAATAAATGTAGCAAGTACGGCGACCGGAAGTATAACGGATATAACTATCGAGGCGCGCAGACGGAAGACCATCGCTATTACGACTATTATGCATATCAGTATCTCGTGCGTCAAGGCTGTTTCGAGCGTACCTATCGTTTCGCGTATGAGACCTGAACGATCGTAAAATGGAACAACCGTGACTTTGGAAACAGTGCCGTCTTCGAGCGTTTTCTGCGGAAGGCCGGCATATATCTCGGCGATTTTCTCCTTCACAGCTTCTATTACCTTCATCGGGTTCGAGCCGTAACGGGCGACTACGACGGCGCCGGCGGCTTCGACGCCTTCCTTGTCAAGCCCTCCCCTGCGCTCGGCGGGTCCAAGATTGACGAAGGCGACGTCGCGAATGCGTACCGGGACGCCGTTGCGCGTACCGACGACGGCCTCCTCAAGGTCGGACACGTCCGTTATATATCCCAGCCCGCGGACAAGGTACTCGGCGCGGTTTATTTCCATCGTGCCGGCTCCTATGTCGAGATTGCTGTTCCTGACGGCATTCATGACGTCCATAACCGAGACCCCGTAAGCGAGCATGGCGTTGGGATTGATCTCGACCTGGTATTCCTTCACGAAGCCGCCTATCGAAGCCACCTCGGCAACGCCTTCGACCGACGACAGGGCGTAGCGGACGTAGAAATCCTGTATCGTGCGCAGCTCCTCCGCATCCCATCCTCCCGCAGGCTCGCCCGTCGGAGTGCGCCCTTCGAGAGTATACCAGAAGACCTGTCCAAGCGCCGTTGCGTCAGGGCCGAGCGCAGGGCTAACTCCTTCGGGCAGCGTTCCCGGCGGCAGCGAACCGAGCTTCTCAAGCACGCGGGAACGGCTCCAATAAAACTCCACGTCGTCGTCGAATATGATGTATATAAAAGACATCCCGAACATAGACGTACTCCTGACCGTCTTCACGCCGGGAATACCAAGCAGCGAGGTGGAGAGCGGATATGTTATCTGATCCTGGATGTCTTTGGGCGAGCGGCCCATCCATTCGGTAGCAACTATCTGCTGGTTCTCGCCTATATCGGGAATGGCGTCAACGGCCACCGGATCGCGCGGCAGCAACCCTGCGCCGCCGTCAAACGGCGATACCGATATGCCCCATGCCGCGATGAGAACAAGCAGCATGACGGCGACCAATCTGTTTTCAAGAAAGTATCTGATCATCTTTATACGGTTATGGATGATTAACTATTGACTGATAAATTAAGAGATACGAACTGTGCGCGCGTCGGCGCTTGCGGAGTCAATTCCTCCAGACGCAAACGAGGGCGAGGCGTTCCTGGGCGCGCCTGTGTACGGCGCCGGGTGGGAAGATTTTTTGCCTTACAGGTACAGGCAGTGCATATATGCTTGTCGCGGACGGATTGAAGACAGCGCATAACGAATCCGCCACATGTTGCAGCGGCACGGCCTTCACGGTCTGTTGCAGTTGGTAGGTGTCGGTAGATAACGCAAGCGTATAATCCGAGCAGCAAGGCTCGGCATAATCCGAGACAGCCACGCCCCCGCCGGCATCCTCTCCGCCGGCATCCTCAGCCATGCCGCCGCAGCAAGCCCTTCCCGCCTCGCCTAAGCCAGCGGAATGGAAGCTTCCGCCGCAAAAATGAACGGCCAGCGTCGGCTTGACCGCCATCACCGGCAAAACAATAAGCAAGAGTATGGATATGATTCGCTTCATACGGCAAATGTACATTATAAAGCCGTAATATCACGCGGATGGATAAAAATCGAGGATATTTCTTCCCCATTCGCCGAAGAGCCAAGCCCATTATCCATACCGGAGCCCGTATAGCGTTTGGAGGTCGTGCATGGAAATTCTCCCCTCAAAAAGTGCTTTCGGAGGTCGTGCTAAAAAAATACGCCTACGACAATGCCGGAGGCAGCGCTAAAAAAATCTTCCCCTCGAAGGGGATTATAAGGACATGGACGCAGATATATGTTAAGGCTTCGAGCCGAAGGCGTAGGCGCTTGGGCGTTTTTATTCTACACGTCCGGCCACCAGCGGGCGAATGTCTGCGTGGTGTCACGGAGGAGGACGATTTCGCCTGTCTTGGGCGTTAGCAGACGGAAGCCTGCGTCGGCGTCGCTTAGCTCGCTGAGGCGTTGCAGCGGCTCGTTCCAGTCGTGGTTGCTCATTGAGAATTTGGAATTGTGCACCGGTATCACATTTTTGGCGTGCAAATCTTTAGCCGCCTGCAATGTTTCTTCCGGTTGTAAATGGATATACCGCCACGCGCTATTGTATTGCCCGTTTTCGAGCAGTGCGAAGTCTATCGAGCCGAAACGTTCGCCGATGCGAGCAAAGTGCGTATCATAGCCGCCGTCGCCACCTATATATAATGTAAGCGTTTCGCTTTTCAGGAGGAATGACGCCCATAAGGACTGTTTGGCCTTGAACCCCCGTCCCGAAAAGTGACGCGCGGGAAAGCAGTGAATCGCGAAGCAGGAATCGAGTTCGAGAGAGTCCTCCCAATCCATTTCGACAACGTTTGATTCGTCGTAGCCCCATCTTTCGAAATGCGCCCCTACGCCAAGCGGACATATGACCTTACCTGTGCGCGGCCTCAACGCCTTTACGGTCGGGTAGTCCAAGTGGTCCCAATGGTCGTGCGTGATTATCAGGTAGTCGATGTCAGGAATATCTTCAGGGTCAAAAGCATCCGCCCCCTTGAAAGCCGTATTGACAAAGGGCGCAGGCGAGGCGGCGCGACTGAGGACGGGGTCTACCAGGAAACGCCTCCCTTCGGCCTGGAAGAAATACGACGAATGCCCGAACCACACCAGGAGATCATCCTGCAGACTGAGAGCGTTAAGGTCGGTCTTTACGACGGGTATTTCACCCTTAGGTTTGCGTTGTCTTGAGAAAGGCTGGAAGGCCGCTTTCAGGAAGTTTTCGGTCAATTGCGGCGTGACGCTTATGTTCTGAAAGCATCCGTCGCGATAGTTCGGGGAGGCCTGTATACTTTTCAGCCTCTCCTTACGAGGCGTTGCGCCGAACTTCGGGTGGGAGATATAAGCCCTGCAGCCAGCCGCCAGAAGGGAGAGCGTGAGAATTGCGATTACCATTTTATGTTTCATATTTATGTTTCATTTATTAAACGCGAAGAGGGGGCGGGTTGAGCAAATCTATTTTCTTGATTTCCTCCTCTAAGTCCACCGCATCATCGAGGCTGCTTCGTTTGATTTTGCTCCGGTAGTTGTAGACCGTCTGCAAGGAGCAGCGCAGGAAGGAGGCTATTTTGGACGAGTCCGTAATGCCAAGCCGTATGAGGGCGAAGACGCGGAGTTCGGTGTT
>JAIRZN010000038.1 GCA_031267205.1 Tannerellaceae bacterium
AGCTGGCGCGCTGCCAGTACGAGGAACATATAGTGCGAAGATCCTCCGCCGAGAACGTACTCTACTTGTTGCCACAAGTATGGAAACTCCAACAGTTCGGGGAAGTCGGGGCGTATCAGGGCTGTTCCCGATACTACTCCGCCGGGTATATACGACCAGTCGGCGCGGTTAAGGCCATAGCCTACGGTGGCCGATTTGGCGCCTACGCCGGAGGCAAACGATGCGGTGTTAGAGCCGGGGTGACAGCCGAGTATGAAGTTGAGCGCGTTATAGACCATGTCGGGGCCGAAGATTTCCGGGTATGCCTTGTGCAGGAAGTAATAGTTGTAGCCGAGTTGCTGAATATCCCAGCCTGCTCCCCAGATACGCGGACGGTAGGGGATGCCGTAGGGCGTTTCGGCGGCTTGCTTTTCGAGCTGTTCGCGCAATCCGGGCAGGGCGTCGCGGATGGCTTTGGTGAATTTACTGTCCTTCATCGCTTTTTCGGCCCGGCCGATGAACCAGCCTACGCGGGCGATGCTCTGGACGATAAAGTCGGTTTCCGACAGCAGATAATCTTTATAAATCTTATCTCCTGTGGTCAGGAAAAGCTCTGTGGCGGCGTGTACCTTTGCCGACTTCAGGAAGGGGTTGGACACTTCGGTCACGCGGAATAGTTCGCGGGCGGCTTCGAGCGACTGCATACTAAGGGTGTCGTTGAAACCTTTGAGCACGCGGGCTACGGCTGCAAGTTCGGCTGCTGTGGTAAGCTCGCGCATGGGGTTGTTTTCGGTGAATACCCAGCGGTCGTCATCGTTGCCCATTATGCCGTCGGTCATAGCTCCGGCATCGCCCAGGAGGACGTATTGGCGGAGGTCGTTACAGATGATGCCGCGATAGAGGCGTCCCAATGCGCGATAGGCTCCGACGACGGTTAGCGCGCCGTTTTCGACCTGTTGCAGCATGTCGGCTTTACCGTCAGGCTGATGTATTTCCGTCACGCGATTAATCTGGTCGATGGAGGTAGCGTCGTAGTCGGTCTTGAAGGCTTCGTAAGCAAGGGCCAGGATGTAGCTCTCGCCGGCCTGCGATTCCACGCGCAGGTCAAAGTCGCCCGCGTCGTGCCATCCGCCGATGTTCAATCCCGGCACCACGTCGCCAGGCTGATACTTGGTCAGCGTCGATGGGCCTTGCGAGTAACCGTCGATGTGATTGAAGTTAACCGGCGCCATGCGTGCGTCGTCCTCATGGCAGAGGTCGTGCCATACGCGATATTTTTCATTCACTCTCATATGGCACATCTGCACCGGGAGGAAATATTCGAGCACCGGTTGCCATGCTCCGCGTTCGTAGATGTCGCTTGCTATGCGGAAGACCGACGAGGTGGAGGAGCCGTATTGAACCTGATAGAGGCCTTCTTCCTTGATGCTTGAGAAGTCGAACTTCACGTAGTTATACCTCAGGAACTGTCCCCATTCCTGTCCGGCGGCGAGGCTTATTTCCTGGCGTCCGTTTTCGGTGATGCGGTAAAGCTGAGGCTTATCGCGCCTGAGATCGCGCTTGTCGAGTTCGATAAAGGCCGTCTTGGGCTGGTTCGGATGATAGCCTAATTGCGATGTTTGTATGACTGCAGGATATAACCAGTCGTTCACCACGTTGGGCGTAATGACCCATTCTATGGCGCCCTTGGTAACGCCTGTGGGGACATCGCTACGGACAACGAACCATCCGTTGTTGTGATTCATCCGTCCGTCGTACAGCTTCAGCTCCGTCCCGCGGGTTTCGATGGTAAACTTGTTGTACGTATCGTCAGGCCTCACGGTAAAACGTTTGCCGACGGCGTAAGGTTCGGCGATGATGTCGTCGGCCTTTATCGGGTTGAAGCCGTGTCCATGCCCCGACAGATGTTCCGCATCAGAGAGGGGCGCAGGATTGAAGCTTCCGGTATGCGCATAATTGGCCGGCTGCGAAAGCGTCGGGCCGTTAGGCTGCTGCGGGAAGATACCCTGCTTGCCGTCCATGATCCAGGGCTTGCCGAAGAGGGCGCCTGGGAATAGCTCAAGGTTAAAGCCCAGTTTGCCGGCAAACTCCGGCGGTACGGGGCGGTCTAAATCCACCGTAACGACCACGGAGCCGCCCTGACCCTTGACCGTAACGGTGTAGTTGAACAGGAAATCAGGATAAATCATCGGGTTAAAACCCCTCAGGTGGCGCGAAGAGTCGGGGAAGCTAAGCGACGTAGTGATAGTGTTAGCTGCGCCGTCAGGAGTGCGTTTGCGTTGGACAGGCACCGGTTGCCACTGTCCCGGCGTCGGTTCGAAACGAATATCGCCGTTAGTGGCAACCCTGTTGCCGTGCATGATAATACTGACGCCGCTCTGATGCCCTTCGGGATAAATATCATCGAAAGCCATCACATCGACACCCCTGTTCTGGAAGTATCCGGCGTCGGTATTCAACTTGAAATCCTGCGCCTGCAACGGAGCCCACCCGCATAAACAAAGAAGGCTTAGAGAATAGATTATGTTCTTCATATCGTATAAAATTAATGTATTTACCGGCTAAAAAACGGAGGTTATCTAAGAAGATGCACAAATATACATAGTTTAGATAACCTCCGTCGGTATTAATGAATAAAAAACTCACATAAGTTTAGTATCCCGGATTCTGGTCTTCTCTGCTGAGCGCAGGATTTTTGTCGAGTTCCGACTGTGGAATGGGAAAAATCTCTCTCGAAGTCTGATGAGCATAATCGCGGATAGTATGCGGATTTACTACATATCTGTCGTCAAACTCGTAGCCCGGAATATCTTCCCTGATCAAGCTTTCAGAGTTCTGCGGATATTCGGCGTCGAGATATTCCTGCGCCATTCCTGTACGGCAGATGTCGTACCACAGGGAATATTCGGCAAAGAACTCATGCCTGCGTTCAATTAGCAGCGCTACTTTCCATGCCGGCGAAGTATAGGGTTTATATTCATACGAAGTATAATATTCCGTCTCTCCATAGGTAGGAACCAACTGATCGCCTCCCAGTAATCGTTTGAGTTTTCCTCCAATCTTGCCGGACGAACGTTTGTAGCTGTTGTAGAATGTTCTTGCATCCGGGGCTTTTACGCTTGCGTCTTGATTCAGTTCGATGGGGAAGTCTTTACCGAATGTACCGGGCGTTGTGTTCTGTGACAGGCCGACTTCGTTGGCGCCCCATGCGCGGTCGCGAATCTTCTGTATATAGTTCCAACCTTCGGGCGAATCGTCGCCTTCGGTTTCAAAGCAACATTCGGCATAATTAAGGTACACTCCGGCTAAGCGCATCTGGGTAGCAGACACGGGGTCGTATTCTCTCCCCTGATATGCGACATGTCCACGCCATAATTTCATGTCCGAGTTATTAGGAACGTTATCGCTCGTGATAAAAGCCGAACGCCAACCGGGCTGAAGTCCGACACGTCCGAAGTCCGGGCCTAATCCGCCCATATTAATCATTCCCCAAGGGCTATCCACCATCATTGGGGGCAGATACAGCGACGGGTCGTCTTCTGTTTGTTTGAGTACAAAGGGATTCTTTTCGCCGTAACGGGCTACTTCGTATAGCAGGCGTTTGTCGCCGGGTTCAAAGGACCAACAGAACTCAAACGATACGTAATGCGGCCCCCAGCCTCCGTATTCCTTGTTTCCTTTCAACTGAACAGGCCACCATAGCGCATCCGTGTTGGCTTCCTGTCCCCAACCCATGCTCTCAAATTCGGGGAAGGCGATTTCCCAAATACTTTCGGGCTGCCAGTAATATCCCGGCATGTGTATTTGTCCGAAGCAGGGATTGAGCGAATAGATACTGTTGTCGATGATGTCTTTGAGTTCCTTCTTGGCGTCGGCAAAGCGTTCGTTGTACATATAGGCTTGCGCTAAATAGGCTTTAGCCATGCCCCTTGTGATTCGTCCTTTCTCGCCTTTCCAGGGCTGCCAGTCAAGGATGTCGCGCGCATACTCGAAATCTTCTATAATCATATTCCAGGCTTCTTCGGTTGTACCGCGTTCTTTTCCCGGATTGGTGCTATATGTTTCTCCCGTCCGCAGCATCGGAACACCGCCGAAGTTCTGTACTAAGAAGGTATAGAAATATGCACGTAAAGCGCGCGCCTGCGCTTCTATGATCCTCACTGTTTCATCTCCGCCCTGAAAGACGGAGGGGTCGGCATTTTGCAAGTTAGCAAGGAAACGGTTGCCGCGGTCGATTGCGTTATAGGCTCTGACCCATCCGCCTAAAAATTCGGCTTGCGAGGTAGTCCACGCCTGCCGTGCAAACGTTACATCCCAACCGTCGGGTTGAATATCAAGAGCGGGATAATTGGACAAAGCCATGTGAGGCTTGAGTAGCCATCCTTGCGAAATATCGCTTGGACTTGTCCGTTCGGGATACAGAAGGTCATACACTCCATTCAATCCCTGTTCAACATACTCCTGACTACTGAGTAAGACTTCCGGCTCAACAATGCCGTAATGGTCTACATCCAAAAAGTCTTCGCCGCACGAACTCATTCCCCCGATAAAGAGGATAGATACTATAAACAGTGTACATAAGTGTACGTATATTCCGCGCGCACGTGTGTGTGTGTGTGTGTGTGTGTGTGTGTGACTAATTATGACTTTCATATTCTGTCTTTTTATTAATTCATTCATTATTAATCAAATCTTAGAAACCTATATTCAACCCAATCGTGAAGGTTCTCGGGAGCGGATAATGTCCACGGTCAACGCCTGTGTTCAATACACTATTGTATATGGAGTTGTTTCCAATGGGCAATTCAGGGTCGAGATCAGCTACATAATTACTGAACGTGAACAGGTCTTCCGCACTGACAAACACACGCGCATTATCTATCAACACCGAACGAAGCAAGTTCTTTGGAAGAGTGTAGCCTATTTGAAGGTTACGTATCTTCAGGAAGTCTCCGTTCTTGAGATAAGCGTCGGATACCTGCGTATTATGATTGTCGTCGTTGCGGGTAAGCCTTTGGCTCGTGGTACTGTGGTTTTCGGGCGTCCATGCATTCTGGGCGTATTCCGTCAGGATGTTCTGGTAACCTTCCGTTCCTCCACGCATGGTGGTCAGACCTCTGTAAGCGTATGAAAGGATTTTTTGCCCTGCCACGCCATAAAGGTAGACGGAAGCATCCCAATTCTTGTAATTTACCGAAAGATTCAAGCCGTAATTGAGCGTCGGGAATCCGTGTCCCAGATATTCGCGGTCGTTGTCGTCGACGTAACCGTTACCGTCCAAGTCTTTGAACTTGAAATCGCCGGGAGCCGTCTGTTGCGCTTGATAGTATCCGCCGTTAACGCCTTTCTGGGTAGCTACGGCATTCAGGGCGTTTATTTCCTCTTGCGTCTGGAAGATGCCGTCCACTCTCAGGCCATAGAACGCAGCGAGCGGATCGCCGTTTTTCGTGACCGAACTGTCGACCCACCAGTCTCCTGTGCCGGTAGAATAGAAGATCGGCTCTCCTACGTCTATCACTTCATTCTTGATAGTGGAGGCGCTCAAGCGTGCGTTGAAGAACCAATCGCCTACGGGTTTCTGGAAGGTGGCTGTAACTTCAAAGCCCGAATTGCGGATGTGCCCGGAATTGGTGTATATATCGTTATACCCGGTTGAAGGGCGAAGCGAGCGACTGATCAGCAAATCCTTTGAATCGCGGACGAAATAGTCGAGCGTAAAGGACAACTGGTTGTTCATAAAGCCGAAGTCGAGACCGACATTAGTCGTTTCATTGGTTTCCCACTTCAGGTTGGTGTCTATTTCGCGCACCTGCGCCAGTCCCGGAGCTTCGTTAAAACCTTGTCCGGTGTAATAGTAGTAGGCGATACGGCTTGACGATAGTTGGTCTACCGCTCTGTCACCGGAGAAGCCTGCGTTACCTACCTGTCCCCATCCCAGACGGAGCTTGAGGTTGCTGAAGATATTCAGATCTTTGATAAAGCTTTCTTCCGAAGCGCGCCATGCTATGGAAGTCGACGGGAACACTCCGTAGCGGTTGCCTGCTCCGAAATTAGACGAGCCGTCGCGGCGTACGCTTGCCGTCAGCAGATATTTGTCCATCAAGTTATAAATAAAACGTCCGAAGAACGATTCCATGTGCGTTTCGTCTTCCAGACGTCCGGTACCGGTGATTGAACTTGGGCTTTGCGTCATTTCAATCTGGCGGACGGTGGGTACGGGCATATAGCGTGATTCGATATGCGAGCGCGAGCCGAAGTTACGCGATACAGAGTGCCCGGCCATGGCCTGGATGCTGTGTATACCTCCTATAGTCAGATTATAGGTCATATATGATTCCAGCGAAAGACCTATGTATTGGGAGAAATCGAGGCCAAAGCGATCGTAATCGTCGTTCTTGTTCATCTGAGTTCGGATATTCAGCGGATTGTATGCGCTACTGGCGCTACCATAGTAGGTATAGGCCGCATTAGTACGGAAAGTCAGTCCTTTGAATATATCTATGTCGGCATACGCGTTGGCTATTACATTATGGCCGTAGCTGTAGTTCTTGGCATCGTAGTTTTCCGTTGCATAAGCTACAGGGTTATCTTGCGTTTTTGCTACATCATTACCGTTATGGAAGAAATGCCCCCATGATCCCGATTCGGACCTGACGGGGATGTGAATCAGGTTGCCGTTAGCGTCGACATCGTCCATAGTCGGCACCACGCTGGCATATTGCATTAAGTTGCTGCCAAACATACCGCCACCGATACGGCGGGAGTACGTGTAGGCCATGCTTGCGCCGGTGCGAATGGCTTTCTTTATGGTATGGTCAACAGCCAGACGAGCAGTCAAGCGTTCGAAATCATTGAATATTACAACACCTTGGTTCTTGTTATAACCCAGCGACATCACGGCGCGGGTCGCCTCGCTGCCTCCGGATACATTTACATTATAGTTCTGCTGGAAGGCCGTGCGCGACATTTCATCTTGCCAGTCGATACTGTTCAGATCCTTGTCATACCTGAACCAGGCAGTGTTCAGCGAAGCGTTGCTGTTAGCTGCCGCAACGCGGGCGGATTTTGCAAAGCCTTCGGCGTCGAGCACGTCAATCTTATCGTAAGCTACCTGAACGGACGTATTGGCCGAGAAACTGACGCGGGCGCGCCCTGCCTCGCCCTTACGGGTAGTGATCATCACAACACCGTTGGCCCCTTGTGAACCGTATATTGCCGTAGCTGAAGCATCCTTGAGTATTTCTATGTTCAGCACGTCGGCGGGATTGAGATAATCGACATTATTTCCCACCCGTATGCCGTCGACAACGAACAGAGGGTCGGTAGAGTTGTCGACGCTGGCAATACCGCGGATACGGATTTTCGAACCGCCGTCAGGCCCGCCATCGCGTGTTACGAGCACGCCGGCTGCCGCTCCCTGCAAGCCTGTCACTAAGGAGATAGGCGTGCGTTTGAGCATTTCCTCGGTATTGACGGAGGTGATGGAGCCTGTTACGTCGCTTTTCTTTACTACGCCGTAGCCTACTACTACGACTTCTTCGAGGGCTTCGGCGTCTTCACGCAGGGTGATGTCGTAGACTGTGCGGTCGGGCGTTGTCTTCACTTCCTGCGAGATATAGCCAACGTAGCTTATCCTCAGTATTGCGCCGGAGGGTACGGAGAGTTGGAAGCGTCCGTCGATGTCGGTGATGCTTCCGGCGCCGGTGCCTACTACCTGCACGTTTGCGCCGATGATAGACTGACCGGTTTCATCGCTTATCGTACCGCGGATGGACTGGTTGGCTTGTTGTCGAACAGCGGTTTTGCGGTACAGGGCGATATGGCGGTCGTCTATGATACGGTAGGCAAATTCGTTGTTCCCGAAGAGGTTGTCCAAAACGTCCTGCAACTCTCTGTTGTTTGCGTTGATGGTGACTGTTTTGGTCAGGTTCACATCGTTGGCATTATACACAAAGGTATAATCCGACTGGTTTTCTATCGCTTTAAGCGCTTCGAGCACCGTGCCGTTGTTTATTTTCAGGCTGACGTTGCTCAGGGAAGCGGGATTAGCCGTTCCTGCAACGAGGTTGCCGACGGATGCGCAGATAAAAAACAATACGATTTTCAGAAAATTCAATCTTTTGTGACTAAAAGATTGGGTGGATTCCAGCGAGCGCTTCTTTGGAAGCGCATTAATCAGGTGGTTTTCCATACAATTGTTGTTTTTAAAATAGTTAATAATCAAAATCAAAAGCGGTTGCACACTGTGTGCGTGCTGAGCTTCTTCAAAATCAAGCGGAGGTTAAGTCACGAGTCATTCATGGTTCATAGAGATTAAAAGAGTTTATACTTCGTTCCTATCTTATATATATTTCACCATCTTCTTCACGCACGTATGCGTAATCTGCCGGTATACGGAGGATGGATAATATCTTGTCTAACGATTCCCGGTGTGTGAAGCGGCCGCTTAGTTGCATCTTCCCGACGTCGTCGTTGGCTATATGTATGTTTACGCCGAAGGCTCTTCCCAGCTCGCGGGCTATATCTTCCATTGAGGTCTTCTCAAAGATAAACTCCCGCGTCACCCATGAGGAGAAGGAGGAGGCGTTGACGTCGTACAGGCTTATAGCGCCGCTTTCATCGTCATACACCGCCTGCCGGTTTGCCTCCAGGATGCAGTCGGCCTGATTTGTTTCGTTGCCCGGTTTATACAGGCTGACGGAGCCTTCGATGAGGGTTATCTCCGTACGTCCGCCGTCAAGACCGGAGCATACGTTGAAGACGGTGCCCGTCACTTCGATATTCATACCGCCGGCGGATACGACGAACGGGGCGGGCCGGCCTTTACTGATGTCAAAAAGGGCTTCCCCCGTAAGTTCCACCCTGCGCCCGGCGTCTCCGAAGGGCTGCGGATAGCGGATACTGGCCGAGCCGTTGAGCCATACCTTGCTGCCGTCGGGCAGGTTGACGCAGGTCTTTGTCCCCGGCAGGGCCGACGTCTCCATATAAACGACCTGAGCCGGAGGCGTAATCACGGTCTCAATATCTCCGCCTGCGGTAAAAAGATGGTACGACAGCAAGATCGCAAAAGCCAGCGACGCAACTACGGAGACATGCTTCCAGCGGCGGGAAGCGATGGTCGCCTTACGCAGTTTTTCGTACCTTATACGATATAAAGTACGTTCGTATACGGCGTCCGGATCGGTCGTAGCCACCGGTTTGAATCGTATGCGTCTGATATAATCCGTGATATTAAAGTCGTCGTCCATCATCTTGTTTTCTTGCGTTACATATATATAGACGACCCCTGGCGGGAAAAACCCTGATATGGGCGTGATTTTTTTCGAGGAATCCTATACATATATAATATACGTATGTAGGAAATCCCTGTTTGCCGCAACGCTTACGGCTTGCTGCGCAGGTATTTTTCCCGTACAACCTCGACAATGGCGGGCAGCAATGAAATAAATATTATGAGGAAAAGCAGTATGTTGAGATTTTCCTGAACAAAATCCAGGCGTCCGAAGAAGTATCCCGCATAAGTAATGGCCGACACCCATACTACGCCCCCGATGACGTTGAAGGAGGCAAACCGTCGATAACTCATCCGCCCCATACCGGCGACAAAGGGCGCAAACGTGCGTATAATGGGCACAAAGCGAGCCAGTATGATGGTCTTACCCCCGTATTTCTCGAAGAAGTTATGCGTCTTGTCCAAATAGCTACGCTTGAATATTTTCGACCGGGGATTACTAAACAATTTCTTCCCGAAGAAGCGGCCGATCGTGTAGTTCACCGCGTCGCCGAGCACGGCTGCGACCATGAGCGCCAGGATAATCAGGTGGACATTTATATCATTGGCAGGCAGGGAGGCCAAAGCCCCCGCGACAAACAGCAGCGAATCGCCCGGCAAAAAAGGCGTAACAACCAGACCCGTCTCGCAGAATATGATAACGAACAAAATGCCATACACCCAAACGCCATACAAGGAGATCAACTCGGCGAGATGGACGTCGATATGTAAAATAAAGTCTATAATATACTGAATGTACTCCATAATATTTACGCAACGTTTGATTATGAAAGCAAATATATGATTTTTTCGGAAAAAAACGCCGGATAAGCCGCGTTTCGGCGCATAATACAGAATTGACACCGCAGTTCACACCACGCTTCACACCACATCCCACGTAAGTTCCAACTGTCGCGCCGGTTGCTTTTCTTCCAACCCGTGATTATGCAGGGCGAATTCGTTCGTATCAAAATTGCAAACAAGCGCTTCGACCACCTCGCGACGATTTTCAACATTCCCGCCATTGTGATAAAAATGATCCTTGGTGAGGATATTAAATGTGTTCCAATATTTTTTTACCATCTCATTTTCGCGCCAGTCATTATGATGCCAGGTGGAGAGAACGAATTTCGCCTTCGTGTTACGGAGTAAATTAAACAACTCCGCTTCATCCTTTCCGCTCCATCCGTTATAATAATCCGCATGACGGCCATAGTACGGCGGGTCGCAATAGATAATGTCGTCTTCAGTCGCCTTTGGAATGATTTCCGTGAACGATTTATTGTAAAAAATCCAGTCGGGCTCCGGTTGTATAATTTGCGATACGGCATCTATCTGATTGATTACTTTTGTAATGTATGCCTGTGCAAAACGATTGGGTTTCTTGCAAAACGGTATATTCCAGTTACCCTTGCTCCCGAAGCGCATCATGCCGTTAAACCCTGCGCGGGAAAGGAAGATAAAGTCAAACGGCGAATACTCCCCGCTATTGAAACGGGAACGTACAGTCAAATAATGCTCATAACCGTCATTTCCTGCATTCCTCAATTTTTCTCCTTCTTCCTGAAGGTATCGTTTCATCAGCGAAGAAGTTATTTTTTGCGCCTGAACCGATTGATAGAAATTGATAATGTGCGGATTGCTATCATTAAGAACGGCCTTCTTGTACCCGGCGTTAAACGCGACCACGCCCGTTCCGAGAAACGGCTCTATCCACCGTCCGTTTACTTTCGGGGCGATCTCTTTAATCCATGGCACAAGTTTGGTTTTGATACCCTGGCTCTTGATGGGAGGAACGATTACTTTCATATCAATACTTTTTTACGATTTTACCCAATAAATCCGTGCGGCCTTTAAATTCCAAAAAGTCTTCCAGATTAGTGATTTTGATGGTCTTCCCATTTTTCAATGAACATCGTTATTTCTTGATTTCGCCCTGCGAAGTTAATACTTTTCCCCCTTTATTTCAATCCGGCTATTCG
>JAIRZN010000098.1 GCA_031267205.1 Tannerellaceae bacterium
TTGATGTCGTCCGCCGCCGCGCTGCCGCCGCGGTACTTCCTGTTGTAATTGTTGAACATGTATGTGACGGACAGCGTCACGTAGCGGGTTTCGTTCTTCTTGTCCGCATTCCAGCGCAGGTTGTTCAGTTGCATATGGTTCTCTTCGCTCACCCAGTCGAAAATATCGTAAACCATCAGGTTCAGGCGCAGTGTGTTGTCGAGAAATGATTTCCTCAGGCCCGCATCAAGCCTGCGGTAGCCTTTTGAATCGAGGTAGCCGTCCATCTGATCGCTCTGGTAACGGAAATTGCACGACAGCACAAAGCCTGCCGGCAGCGTAAAGTCATTGAACGCATTGACGAAATAATTCGCCCTGTTATACTCTATCTCCTTACCGTTGTATGTGGCGGAGAAGAACGGCTTCGCCACGCCTATCGTATAGTTTGGCTGCCAGAAGGCTATCTTGTGATTGAAGTTAAGCGTTGCATTAAAATCCTGCATCTTCGGGAAATTGGCATACGTCAGGAGAATCGAGTTATTCCCCTCTTCCTCAAAAAACAAGAGCACGGGATTTTCCGTATAAGCATACCCGGCGCTAAGGGAAAACGGACGTAGCATCGCTTGTAGATTCACATCGTATATATTGCTTTTGCTCAGGAACGGATTGCCTTTCTGGAAAACAAAACGGTTTACGTAAACCACATTGCCGTTCAGTTGCGTAAAGCTTGGGCGCGAGGTGCGTTTGTTGAAGGCGAGGCTCAGGTCGACGTTCTCCAGGTTTGTCGAGAAAGAGATGTTGGGATAAAAATCGCTGTATGAACGGTCGATAACCGGTTGGGCGTCCTCGCCTTGCGTATAGCGCTCGGACGTATATTCATAGCGCAGGCCTGCCGACAGGTTGATTGACGACAGCTTGTGCGAGTAGCTCACAAATCCCGCCGCCTTTTGCTCCGTGTTGGTAAATTCGCTGTCGCCGGCATTTACGTTGCTCTGCACAAGTCCGTCGCCCGAAATGCTGTTGTATTCCGCCCCGAACTCAATCAGGCCAAAGCTCGACTTGTAGCTGTTGGTCAACTTCCCTGCGTAAAGGCTATAATCGGTTTTGTTGTAAATATCCACCGTATTTGTTTCCGTAGAATTGATGGTTTCGTCGGAACGTTGCGTCCTGTCATCATAGTTTTTCAGGTAATCGAAATCGAAGCGCGTGGAGAAACTCTCGCTAATGTCGCCGTTGTAAAAGGCGTTAACTAAATGCTGATGATAGTTGCCGGTCGTGAGCGACTGCGCCGTAGACGTCTCATGCGGCGCACCGTTCAGGTACGTGTCGGTGTTGATCGGCATTATTATCTTATTCTTACTGTCATAAAACCGATACTGTCCGCCGACGGTGTGCCTGTCGTTCAGGGAATAATCAACCCCTGCGCTCGCCTCGTTGCTATAAGTTGAAGACCAGTAAGCGGGCATCATTGCATCGTAGCGCCATTCTTCGCCCGCATTCTCAAGCGTGAAATAATGGTTCTCGGCGTAATCCCTCTTAGTGTAATTGTGATAATAGGAGGCGAACAGGTTCAACTTATCCTTTGTATAGGAAATGCTGACGTTCTCATTATCGCTAAGGTGATTGCCCTGCCGCAGCCGTTCGGTCGCCTGGGCCGAGAAACCGTTTATCCTCGTCTTAGTCTTGATAAGCAAAACGGCGCGTCCTTCGGCGTCATACTTCGCTCCGGGATTGGAAATGAGCTCGACGGTCGATATTTCGGACGATTCCAACCGCTCCAGCTCCTGCATATCGTTCACCTTGCGGTTGTTGATGTACACTATCGGCGAGCCTTTGCCGAAAACGGTTATCTTGTCGCCTTCCGCTAAAATGCCCGGCATACGCTGCAATACGTCGGTCGCCGTACCGACTGAACTCAGGAGCGTTGTCGACACGTTGGCGACTATCCCGCCGCTGACGCCCGGCTGAAAGGGCGGAACCCGGGACGTGACAACTACTTCCTGCAAGACATTCGACTCGCTCAGACGAATATCGCCCAAATAAACGGCCGTTGAGGATACGTCGACCGGAATAAATTCGTTCTCAAAGCCTATATACGATACCTTCAATAGGTACTTGCCGCTGACTGCGCCCTCAAGGCGGAACGATCCGCTTTCGTCGCTGACCGTCCCTTCCACAAACGCCGAATCGGGTAAAGAGAGCAGCACCACGTTCGCGTATTCCAACGGGTTGCCGGAAGCGGCGTCAATTATTTTCCCGGAGACAGGGACTGCGGCCTTTGCCGTAAATGCAAACAGGATAAAAGCCAGGGGAAGCGTAAAAATGTTTTTCATACAAACTGTTTTAAGTATTAATATGAGGCAAATGTAGAATTTTTTGCCGGAAAGATATATCAAAACGACTAAAAAACAGTGTTCAAAATGACAAAATACAAGCGTGTGCTGCTTAAACTTAGCGGCGAGTCTATTATGGGAGGCAAATCCTACGGAAACCCGAAAAAGGTCGTCAACGGCGAGCCTGCCGGCGCTTTAGTCTATTGACAGGCGCGGCAGTAGCTTCGCTCCGGAGCCTGCTGACATGGTCGAAACCTTCAACGACTACCCTTTGGAGCCTTCGACCAATGTCGAAACCTTCAACGAGTGCCCTTTGGAGCTTCCGACCAATGTCGAAACCTTCAACGACTACTCTTTGGAGCTTTCGACCAATGTCGAATCCTTCAACGACTACCCTTTGGAGCTTCCGACCAATGTCGAAACCTTCAATGAGTGCCCTTTGGGACTTTCGACCAATGTCGAAACCTTCAATGACTACCCTTTGGGACTTTCGACCAATGTCGGAAGTCTGGGAGCGGTTTTTTTGAGGCTTTCGACCATAGGATAAATGTAAACTACACCTTGAGAGATGGAATATGAGAAAACTTAGGCGCCGAGAATGTCCTGTAATCATAAAATACTTTGCCTATATCCGCAACCAAGCCGAAAAGTGTGTCGACAGATGAAAAACCACAAGTATAAAAATATGCAGCGCAAAGAAATGAGCCGGAAAGAAGCCGCATACGGGAAGGCGTCGCGAACCCTGCCCCCTCCTTACGCCGTCGGGAGCTTGAAAACGAAAAAATCGCATCGCCAACGCTGCCGGAAACCCGTACTTAAGACTGGAATACATTTCTTTGAGTTTTTGGTATAGTATCTATTTATATTATTGTAAAAAAGATTACTTTTGCGTCTGAAAAAACGAACAGCGAATCTAAAATTAATTATAATAGGATGACAAAGCTATTAAGTGAAAAACTTTTTATTACCGTGTGTTTCTCGGCCCTTTTGTGCGCAGGTTGCGCCTCGCGGAAGGATGTAGTATATCTGCAAGACGTGGACCCGCTGGCGCAGCAGGTTATTTCTCAAAATTATGAAATGATAATACATCGCGACGACCTGCTTGCGATTATGGTTAACAGCAAAGACCCTGAACTGGCTATGCCGTTCAATATGCCGCTCACTACCTATCAGTTGGGAACGTCCGGAGGCAGCTACGGGGTGCAAAGAGTGTTGGGGTACTTAGTCGACGCCAACGGTTACGTAGACTTCCCGATACTGGGAATGATAAAAGCCGAAGGCCTCACGCGCCTTCAGTTGACGAACTTTATAAAGGAGAGGTTGATAAAAGAAGACCTGATCAAGGACCCCGTGGTGACGATACAGTTTATGAACTTCAAAATATCGGTCGTAGGCGAAGTGGCCCGTCCGGGTACGTTCACTATCAACGGAGACAGGGTGACTTTGCTCGAAGCGCTGAGTATGGCGGGCGACCTGACTATATACGGAAAGCGCGACCGCGTGGCCGTGATCCGCGAAAGAGACTCGAAGCGAACGGTCCTGTTTCACGACCTGCGCTCGTCCGACCTCTTCCAATCCCCCTGCTATTACCTGCAACAAAACGACATAGTATACGTAGAACCCAACCGTGCGCGAGCAGGGCAGAGCGAAATCAATCAAAACAACTCGGTAGGCGTCTGGCTATCGGCCGTATCAATACTGACATCCGCACTATCGCTGATTGTAACCATAAACAAGGAGTAATTTAAATAATGGAACAGAATACATTTACCGCGCCCGCGAAGGAAGAAGAGAACGAAATATCACTGAGTGATATATTCCATATATTAAAGAACAACTGGCACTGGTTCGTCATCTCCATAATCGCATGTATCGCATTGGCTACGCTCTATATACTCTGGGCGCCGAAGGAATACACACGCACCGCCGCCGTGCTTATCAAGGACGATACCAAAGGGGGCGCAATGAGCGAATCGGCGGCGTTTGAAGACCTGGGAATGTTTAACATCAAGCGTAATGTAGACAACGAAGTCCTGGTTTTCCAGTCGGAACAACTCATGTCCGTCGTCGCCCACAGATTAAATTTAGACATCAGTTACACCGTCAAAGAAGGATTGCGGACGAACGAATTATATACGCACTCGCCGATCGTAATACAGTTTTTCGACGTAGAAGAAGCCCAGGAGTTCGACTTCAAAGCCGTCCCGCTGTCCGACTCATTAGTATTGCTCTCGAACATACCCGACAATTCGCCCAGAGATGTAATCGCCGCCCTCAATGATACGATTGAGACTTCGCTTGGGAAAATATTAGTCACGCCCACGCTCTATTACACGGAAGAATACTACGACACGCCCATAACGGTGACCAAGTCCGACATGGCCGAAGTTATAACCGATTACCGTGAAGAACTGCAAGTGGCCTTAGCCAGCAAAACAGCCACGATCATCAATCTGACCCTGCGCGACGTCTCCGTACCCCGCGCCGAAGACATACTCAATACCCTGATAGCCGTTTACAACGAAGCCGCAATAAATGACAAGAACCTGATCACGGTAAACACCTCCAGCTTCATTAACGACCGCCTTATCATCATAGAAAAGGAATTAGGCAACGTCGATGCGGACATTGAAGTCTATAAGCGCGAAAACCGCCTGACGGATATACAGTCCGAAACAGGCATGTACCTCCGCGAAAGCAGCCAGTACACCCAGGAAGAACTTGGGCTGGAAAACCAGAAGACGCTGGCCGGCTACATATACGGCTACCTGACCGACCCTGCCCGAAGCTCGGACCTGATACCATCCAACACCGGCATATCGGACGTAAACGTCGAGGCGCAAATAAGCGAGTACAACAACACGCTTTTGAAGCGCGACCGGCTGATAAGCAACAGCAGTAACCGTAATCCCGTCGTACTCGACCTGAATAACTCGCTCACGGCAATGAAGCAGACGATTATCCGCGCGGTAGATAACCTGATCGTCGGTCTGGACATCAAAATACGCAACGTACGCGAGCGCGACCGCCAAAATACCCTCCGCATCTCCGAAGTGCCCACGCAGCAGAGGCATGTCCTGTCAATCGAACGCCAGCAGAAAATAAAGGAAGAACTTTACCTCTACCTGCTCAACAAGCGCGAAGAGAACGCCCTCACGCAGGCCATTACCGAGAGCAACGCCCGCATTGTAGACGTCGCCACGGGGGATAAAAAGCCGGTAGCGCCCAAGGCGGGCATCATCTTGCTGGCCGCCTTTATGATGGGAATCGTTTTCCCTTCGGTATACTTCTGGATGTTAGGCGTGCTCAATACGACGGTGCGCAACAGGAAAGACATCGAAGATGCGCTCTCAATACCGTTCCTGGGCGACATACCGATGCGCGAGAGGAAAAAACGGAATGCCCCGGTGCAGGAAATCGTTATACGGGACAGCGGACGCGACTCTACGTCGGAGGCTTTCCGCATCGTTCGTACAAATATGGACTTCATGCAGGTGAAAACCGAATCATTGAAGGTAGTTATGTTCACTTCCTTCAATCCCGACTCAGGCAAGACTTTTGTCTCCATAAACCTGGCCGCCAGCATAGCGATGACGCAAAAGAAAGTGATACTTATAGACCTCGACATCCGCAAACATACGCTCACAAGCCTGATGAAGAAGGAAGAAGCCCCGATGGGCATAACACACTACCTGTCGGGACAGGTAGCGGATTTTCATAGCCTGATCAGGAGGAACGTCGTCGACGAACTGGAAAATTTAGACATTATCTACGCCGGCCCGATCCCCCCGAACCCCGCCGAACTGCTGCTGAACAAGCGTTTCGATTATCTGATTTCGGAGTTAAGGAAGATGTACGATTATATCTTCCTCGACAACGTACCCGCAGGAGTTGTAGCCGATGCGCCCATCGTAAACCGCGTGGCCGACATGACAATCTACGTAGTAAGGGCCGGACTGATGGATAAGCGCCAACTCCCGGAATTAGAACGGCTATACCGCCAGGAAAAGTTCAAGAACATGGCCATAATCCTCAACGCCGTCAACTTCAAGCAAGCCCGTTACGGATATTACGGCTACGGATACAGTTACGGCTATGGCTACGGCAACGAAAAGAAAAATCAATCAAAATAACCGGAAGGATCGGAATATTTTCATGGTTCTTTTTCCTTTTTTTCCTTGCAAACATGTTCGCAAGCTTAAACCACAGCATTTGGAGGATGCAAACATGTTCGCAAGCTTAAACCACAGCGTTTGGAGGATGCAAACATGTTTGCAAGCTTAAACCACAGCGTTTGGAGCTTGCAAACATGTTCGCAAGCTTAAACCACAGCATTTGGAGGATGCAAACATGTTCGCAAGCTTAAACCACAGCATTTGGAGGATGCAAACATGTTTGCAAGCTTAAACCACAGCGTTTGGAGGATGCAAACATGTTTGCAAGTTTAAACCACAGCGTTTGGAGGATGCAAACATGTTCGCAAGCTTAAACCACAGCATTTGGAGGATGCAAACATGTTCGCAAGCAAACCGCCGGCGTGGGCATGGGCTACGGCGCGCACCGGCGGTTGCACGGGAATAGGCGGAAGTAAAGGGGTTAATAATGCAGGATACCCAACTGTTGATAACTTTCTCATTCATTTATATAACGGTATCCGATAAATTTGCATCTTTGCCAAAAACAATTGAACCATGTTTAATCCTAAGAAGAAAGAAAATCGCCACGTATTATTTAAAGGAATGACAGACATACACACGCATCTGCTTCCGGGAGTAGACGACGGCGTACAAACAGTGGAGGATTCCTGCCGGATCCTCCATTTCATGCGTGATATGGGAGTAGAACGCGTCTACCTGACGCCTCACGTGATGGCCGACTTGCCCGCCAATACGGTTGAAGCCCTGCGAAGCAAGTATGAGGCTTTCATCGCAAACCGTCCCGAAGGCATGGAATTGCGCTTAGCCGCCGAGTATATGCTGGACGGCAAGTTTGCGTCCCTGGCGGACGACGGCCTGCTGGTGATGTCGGGGCGGCATGTGCTGGTTGAGACTTCGTACCTTTCGCCACCTTTTTCTTTGAAGGAAATGCTGTACAACTTACGCATCGCCGGTTATCAGCCGGTCATCGCACATCCTGAGCGTTATTTGTACATGCGTGGCAGCGACTACCGGAATTTGAAGGATCAGGGATGCAAATTGCAGTTAAACCTCTTTTCACTGACCGGAGCATACGGCGCTCACGCCGAGCGAAACGCCGTTTACATACTAAAGGAAGGACTTTACGACCATGCCGGCTCGGACGTACATCAGTTTGAGAACTATCGCGAGGGCGCCTCCTCCCTCTCCCCCGCACACTCCATAGCCAGGGAATTAGAGCGTATCGTCGCAAACAACCGGACGCTTTGGGAATAGCCGCCGCGTCCGCGACGTTCACTTGTTGTCGATCAAATACTTTAGTTGATCAAGCATGAGCGAGACTTCAGCCTCGTTGATGCCGGCCACGATCAGGTCGGGAATGTCCTGCGTGAACTGTTCCTTGAACTTATAGAAGGCGCCGTCCTCCTTCAGTATAGCCTGCATATAAAAATCTACGGCTTTCTTATTGTTCTGCAACGCCCATTCGGTATGCCCGGCGTTGAGAAGGTCGTGCATATCGGGATTGTCTTCCTGCGTGATCTTCCTGTAATAATTGCGGGCCTGGTCGTACCTTCCCGTCAGGAAAGAACACCATGCCGCCGGGCGCCATGCCTTGTGGCTCTTTGTATCAAGGTAATCCACCTTGAAATAATACTTCAACGCCTCGTCGTACTCCCTCATCTCCAGATGACAATGCCCCATATTCATCTGCACGGACAAATTATCCGGGCTTAGCCCTTCGCAGCGGCGGTAATACTCCAAAGCCTTAGCCGGCTGCTTCAGGCTGCGGTAACACCCTGCGATCCGGCGGGCGAGCCACATACTGCCCGTATTCAACAAGTCGGCGTGCAGGTATGCCTCCAAAGCTCCCTGTACGTCTCCCGTCATTTGCCGGCAGTAGCCTATTTTCTGGAAAAGCATCTCGTTTTCCTGCTGCGTCTCGGCCAGGCGGAGATATATGGTCAGGGCGTCGTCGAAATAGTTCTTCCTCAGGTAATATTCGGCGATAGTCGTGAGGCTTTCCCTGTCGTATAGATAAGGTTGAAGTATGCTCAAGTTATGGAAGTCGAGCGGCCAGATAAAGATGTCCTCAAAATCCATACGCGCCGGATAGAGTTTGAAAAAGCGGTATAAGTCCTGAATATACCGGCTTGATATTATCTCGGTTTCCCGCTGTTTTGTCTCCAGGCTGTTCCTGTTTTGTTCTATCATTTCCGCAGCCTGCTCGTAGAAGCGCCCGAACATAGCCTGGCGCGCTTTTTCGGTAAATTGCATAACGCTCAGACAAAAAGAATACTTGTCCGAATTGCACATAAAAGGCAATACAGTCATTATTCCCGAAATATTCATCCCGTCCCCGCTCCAACCGTCAAAGAGGGGATGTTCGGCCGTAAAGGGCATAAACCAGTTGCTCATTTCGCGAAAGAAGGGAAAGTTCTTCAGGTGTATGAACGTGGAGTGCATAACATCGGCCCCTTCCTGCTGAAGCTCGCTAAATTCCTCCATCTTTTTCCCTAAGGGGGATTCTGCGAGCCCTTCCTGCCATTCGGGATTTTCATCGCCCGGCACGAGGCCAAGATCATTCGGGCCGGCGCCTTTGTTGATTTTTGAACGCAACTTAATCACTTCGGGCATAATCTCGTCCCGAAGCTTGCGGGTAATCTTTTCCGTCTCCCGCGTCAGGATAAAGCGTAGCGTGATAGTTCTAAGGATTCGGGTAAAGCCGGGGTTTTCGGCAAGTATGGCTAAGCGATCTGCTATTTTCGGAAACATCGACGTCCGCTTGCGGTATATATATAATGTAAGGAGGATGCCGATAAGCGCCCGTATGCGCACCTCTTCGCTTTCGGTTATAAGGGCCGCATCGAAAAGCAGCAGCAGCTTTTCTTTGTCAAAAGTCATCTGGAGGCTCAGCACGAGGGCGGACACAACCTGGCAGCCGACCGTAAAAGGCAGCCGGCCGTCCATCCAGATCTTCCTTACCGCCGCCTCATCTGCGCCCGCAAACAGGCCGGACAGCCATATCTTGTTGAACAGCGTGGAAAGCGTGTTTTCGAAATCGCTCGCACGGCCTGCTTCGTAATGCGCCGACAATTGCGCGTGCAATTCCTCCGTCGCGATCTGCGGCAAATGCTGCAAACTCCTGCGGCGAACGTAGAAGTGCAGCGTCGAGGTGTCCGCCAAAAGTTTGTGCCTGATTGTATCCGCCAGTTCGTAGGCCGACGAGCGGACGTTACGGTATATCTGATCCTGCATCGGGTCTTTGACACCATCCATACGGTAGCGTAACAGGTTTTTATACGTTTCCTGCATCTCGTCCAGATCCTCCTGGAAGGCATATTCCCTGCTGCCGGAAATCAAGGATTGAAGCGAATCGAATGCACTCTTCAGCTCCCTGTTATCCAACGAACCGATGATGCGGTTGTACGCCTGATTTATTTCTTGCTGCGTCATATTCTATTGAAGACATAATAGTTGCGCCAAAAGTAGAGTTTTATGTCCAAAGTTTCAAATCGTGGAGGCGAATAATTGAATCCGCCCCGTTATATGCTTCCACAACTTTGTGAAAACTCAAAATTTCTATTTGGAGCCTGCACAGGGCTGTGCATCCTTAAACCGCAGCGTTTGGAGCTTGCACAGGGCTGTGCATCCTTAAACCGTAGCGTTTGGAGCTTGCACAGGGCTGCGCATCCTTAAACCGCAGCGTTTGGAGCTTGCACAGGGCTGCGCATCCTTAAACCGTAGCGTTTGGAACTTGCACAGGCCTGTGCATCCTTAAACCGCAGCGTTTGGAGCTTGCACAGGGCTGCGCATCCTTAAACCGTAGCGTTTGGAGCTTGCACAGGGCTGTGCATCCTTAAACCGTAGCGTTTGGAGCTTGCACAGGGCTGTGCATACATCCCGGAAAAACTTGCGGAGAAAAATAATTTGGCCTGTGGAGCGATTTTATGCAGGGTATCTTAAATTATCTCGTTACTTTTACGGCTAAAAGTATTTGTTGTATGGAAAATAAAGTTATAACCTTCGGAGAAATCATGCTAAGATTGGCAACACCCGATTATCTCCGTTTTAATCAGATTGATTCGTTCGGCGCCACGTTCGGCGGAGGCGAGGCGAATGTGGCCGTATCGCTTGCAAATTACGGCATACCGGTGGAGTTCGTCACCCGCTTGCCGAAAAATGACCTGGCCCGGGCCTGCGTAATGGATTTGCGTAAATACGGCGTAGGCGTCTCCCACATCGTATACGGAGGGGAACGGCTGGGTATTTACTTCCTCGAAACGGGAGCAGTGGCGCGCGCAAGCAAAGTTGTGTACGACCGCGCACACTCGGCCATATCCGAAATTAAGCCCGGTATGGTGGACTGGGAGACGGCTCTGAAAGATGCCGCATGGTTTCACTGGACAGGTATTACGCCTGCCGTATCCGAGGGCGCTGCGGAAGTATGCCTTGAAGCGATACGGACTGCAAGCAGGTTGGGCGTCACGGTGTCGTGCGACTTGAATTACCGGAAAAACCTCTGGAAATACGGCAAGAGCGCCTCGGAAGTAATGCCGGAACTTGTCGCCGGATGCGACGTCATACTCGGCAACGAAGAAGACGCCGAGAAAGTGTTCGGCATAAAACCTCAGGGCGGCTTCGATGTGGCTCATACGGGAGGCGAGGTTGACGCCGCTGAGTTTGAATCGGTATGCGCGCAACTAATCGAACGCTTCCCCCGCGCCCGCAAGGTTATCATAACCCTTCGCGGCTCCGTCAACGCCAATCATAATACTTGGGGAGGCGTGCTCTATGACGGCGACAAGCTGAAGCTATATCAATCGCGCCGGTACGACATTACGCATATTGTCGACAGGGTCGGCGGCGGCGATTCCTTTATGGGAGGGCTGATATACGGACTGCTGACCTATGCCGGAGACGACCGGAGGGCGCTTGACTTCGCCGTGGCCGCTTCCTGCCTGAAGCATACCATATACGGCGATTTCAACCAGGTAACGGTAGAGGAAGTGGAGAAATTAATGGGAGGCGACGCCTCAGGAAGGGTGAGCAGGTAATGGCACGGTTTAGTAAACTACAAGTCTTGGGCGCAATGCTGGATACGGGCATGGTGCCGGTGTTTTATAATAAGGATGCTGAAATCGCCAGACGGGTCGTGAAAGCTTGTTACGAAGGGGGCGTCCGCGCCTTTGAGTTCACTAATCGCGGCGACTTTGCACATGAAGTTTTCGCTGTATTGTCGAAGTATGTGGCTGATGAATGTCCTAAGATGGCGTTGGGCATTGGCTCTATTATAGACGCCCCAACGGCGGCTTTGTATATCCAACTCGGAGCTAACTTCGTTGTCGGCCCTTCGTTCAACCCCGAAGTAGCTAAGGTCTGCAACCGACGCTTGATACCATACACGCCGGGCTGCGGGACAGTCTCTGAAATCGGCTTTGCGCAGGAAGCGGGATGCGACCTTTGCAAGATATTCCCTGCCGGCAGCGTCGGAGGCCCATCCTTCGTAAGCAATCTGAAGGCTCCGATGCCCTGGTCGCTTATCATGGCAACCGGCGCCGTGGAACCGAACGAGGCGAATTTGTCGGCCTGGTTTAAAGCCGGTGTCTCATGCGTAGGTATGGGATCGAAGCTCTTCCCCAAAGAGGCCGTAGATTCAGGCGATTGGCAGGCCATATCCGAACTGTGCCGTGAGGCCCTGGCGTATATCGGTAAATACCGGAAGCTATGAAGACTTTCTTGGGCGAGGACTTTCTGCTGCAAACGGATACTGCCGTCGAGCTATACCGCCGGCATGCCGCCGGTATGCCGGTCATAGACTATCACTGCCATCTCGACCCGGAGATGATTGCCGCCGACCACCGGTTTGAAGACCTGACCGAAATATGGCTCGGAGGTGACCACTATAAGTGGCGGGCCATGCGCGCCGACGGTGTGCCTGAAGAATATATTACGGGAGACAAACCGTCGTACGGGAAGTTCGCCAAATGGGCGGAAACCTTGCCTCACACAATGCGCAACCCGCTTTATCACTGGACGCACCTGGAACTGAACCGCGTCTTCGGCGTCAACAAGGCGCTCAATCCCTCGACCGCGCGCGAGATATACGACGACTGCACAGCCTTGCTGCATACGCCTGACTTCAGCGCCCGAAACATAATGAGGCGAATGAACGTGGAGGTAGTCTGCACCACCGACGACCCGGCTGATTCCTTAGAACATCACATGGCTATCAAAGCAAGCGGCTTCGCCGTGAAAGTCCTCCCCACGTGGCGGCCTGATAAAGCGATGGCAATAGATGACGCGGACGCATACAATGCTTATATCGAACGCCTGGAAAAGGCTTCGGGCATTACAATCCTATCGTTCGACAACCTGCTGGAAGCGCTGCAAAGACGGCACGATTTCTTCGACGCCGCCGGCTGCCGCATCTCCGACCATGGACTGGAAACGTTCTACGCCACACCGTATACCGACGCCGAAGTACGTACCGTCTTCCGGAAATTACGCGAAGGCAAAAAACCCGGCGACACGGATGCCGATAAGTTCCGCTCCGCAATGCTTTACGAAGGAGGCGTCATGGACGCGCGCGCGGGCTGGGCGCAACAGTTCCACGTAGGCGCACGGCGCAACAACAATACCGCCATGTTCAAAAAGCTTGGCCCCGACGCCGGCTTTGACGCCATAAACGACCTCAATTTCGCCGCGCCGATGAATCGCTTCCTCGATCGCTTGAACAGCTCAGGAATGCTGGCTAAGACTATCCTCTACAACCTCAACCCGCGCGACAATGAACTGATGGTCACCAACGCCTGCAACTTCAACGACGGCTCCGTGCCGGGGAAGATGCAATTCGGCGCCGCCTGGTGGTTCCTTGACCAACAAAAAGGAATAGAAAACCAGCTAAACGCACTCTCCGCCGGAGGATTACTGAGCCGTTTCGTCGGGATGCTGACCGATTCGCGCAGTCTCCTCTCATATCCCCGTCACGAATACTTCCGGCGTATCCTATGCAATATGCTCGGGAACGACGTCGAAAACGGCGAACTCCCCGCTTCCGAACTCCCCTTCATCGGACGAATGGTAGAGAATATCAGCTACTATAACGCTAAAAATTACTTCAATCTACATTGACCTATGTGCA
The DNA here is from genome assembly GCA_031267205.1 of Tannerellaceae bacterium. GTDB lineage: Bacteria > Bacteroidota > Bacteroidia > Bacteroidales > Tannerellaceae > DFXE01. Next base: position 13,590 of record JAIRZN010000098.1, read on the forward strand.
AAAATCCTACAATCGCGCTCGCCGCAGCCGCTATATTCGCAGCAAACACGGCAACAGCCCAGGATAACCCAATCCTGCTATTCCCCGGTAGCGCACCGGGTGAAACAACTCAACTGATAGAAAGAGCCGACCGCGACGGAGGTAACACGGGAGGACAAACCGTCCTCCGCGTCATGAACGTGAGCGAACCGACAATAACTTATTACCCCGCGCCAAAAGAAACAGCCAGCGGAGCCGCCATAATAATATGCCCCGGAGGCGGCTACAACCTCTTAGCCTACGACCTGGAAGGCGACGAAATATGCGAATGGCTCAACAAACTGGGCATAACCGCCGTCCTGCTGAAATACCGGGTGCCGCGCCGCGAAGGACGCGAGAAACACGAAGCGCCGCTCCAAGACATACAACGCGCAATAGGCTACGTGCGCTCGCACGCACAGGCGCACGCCCTAAACCCCAACCGCATCGGCGTCATGGGCTTCTCCGCCGGAGGGCATCTCTCGGCTGCCGTAAGCAACAATTTCGCCAAACGTTCCTACCCTCACATAGACGCCGCAGACAGGGTGAGCTGCCGCCCCGACTTCTGCCTGCTGGTTTATCCCGCTTACCTCGACGCGGACACCTTCAGAATAGCGCCGGAACTGAAAGTCACGCCCCAAACGCCTTCCACCATGCTCGTACAAACGGCCGACGATAAATCCTACATCAACAGCAGCCTCGCCTACTATCACGCCCTGAAGGAAGCCGGCGTACCCGCACGGATGCACCTCTACGAAAAAGGAGGACACGGATACGGCCTCCGCAACACAGGCGCCGCCGTCAACGAATGGCCCGACAGGGCTGCCGACTGGTTCCGCGAAATCGGAATCACCCCCTAAACCCGCGCACCCGCGCCCCCGTCCGGTA
>JAIRZN010000031.1 GCA_031267205.1 Tannerellaceae bacterium
TGAAGAAACGCGTGGAACGAGACCTCTGGTATATGAGAAACTGGACGTTTACAAGGGATATTTCCATCATCCTCAAGACTATCGTCAGTATGGTGCATGGGGATAGGAATGCTTACTGATTATTCGCCCCGCCGGAGGCTTAATCTGTCTTGCTTGGACTTGTCCCGAATTGCTTTTTAAAGCACGTACTGAAGTATTTGGGGTCGGAAAAGCCTACCATCCAGGCTACTTCCGCAATCGGGTATTTCTTTGACTTAAGTATCTTCCTTGCCTTGTTCAGACGTATCATACGGATGAAGTCATTAGGCCCTTGGTTGGTTAGCGTTTTGATTTTGTTGTAGACGGAGGTGCGGCTCATCCCCAATGCACGGCAGAAGTCGTTGATGGAGAACTCCGGGGTGGTCAATTCTTTTTCGATAATGAGGATTGCTTTGTCGAGGAAAACTTTGTCAAGCTGGTTAGTGTAATTCATATTATCGGTTTCCGCTTCGGAGGCGAGCAACATCTTCCTTAATTTCTCCCTGTTATTTAGTATGTTCCGGATACGGGTCTTCAATACCGTGAAGTCGAAAGGTTTTGTGATATAATCGTCGGCCCCTGCCTCTAATCCGAGAATAATATCCTCTTTTGTCCTAAGCGCCGTCAATAGTATGACGGGAATATGGCTTGTTTCCATTGATGATTTCAGTATCCGGCACACCTGGTCGCCGCGCAATGCGGGTATGAGGATGTCGGATACGATAATATCGGGATTCAGGGCCTTTGCCCGTTCAAGGGCCTGAATCCCGTTGGTAACGCTGATCACACGATACTCGGACGCAAGCCTCTTCATGAGGGATATGCGCGTATCGTCGTTACTTTCCGCCAATAACAACAACTCTTTTCCATGTGACTTAGAGGGTACGCCTGTATCCTCCTGCAAGCGGTCGCTTGTGTCCACACTCCCTCCCCACTTTCTTTTTTCATGAACATCAGCATTATGGACGTTGGCTAACGGGGTAAACAATGCAGATAAATTATCGGCATTACTCTTCGCATTCGTCAACAACTTCTTACCTTGTTCCGACAAAGTCTCCTGTCTTTCCAATTCATCCAACAGCTCTTTTAACTGTGTGACAAGGCTCTGAAAGTCGTACGCCATTTGTGGACAATATGAGTTATTTCATAAAAGGATCGCCCTTTTTATTGTTGCTAAGCGCCCAGCGGAATGCGTTGATGAATAAGAGTTTCTGTGTCGCGTCGGTAAATTCGTCGTCGCCATGTCCCATATTCAGGTAAATCATGCGGTAGTTCTTGTTTGTCCATACGATGGGGAAATCTCCGAAGTTGACGACGTCCTTGATGCCAAGCGGATAGTTATCCTGCGAGATAGAGACAAGCACCTCTACATCCTTGTTCAGCCTCGGACTGGGGTTCCACTGATACCATTCGCTTTCGGGGACTATGAACGATGCGGGTAGCGTCTTCGTAATAGGATGCTGCGGATTATCAAGCTCAACCTTTACCGGTTGCGGCGGCCAGTTATTGCAATAGAAGACCCCGCCTCCCAGGAAATCTACGAACCAGGGCCACTTCGTGTTCCTGTCGTTATAGGCCGCAGCATGGAATCCCATCCATCCCCCGCCGTTTTCCATGTATTGGCGGAAGGCTTCCCGTTGCTCGCCGGAAGAGGGCGAGGCGTTGAGCATTACTACAATGTCATAATCCTTGAGCTTCTCATACGGGTAAGCGGATAAATCGGTAGTAACTTCGAGTATATACCCGTCGCCATAGTTTAGCCTTCGGAAAAACTCTACTCCCTGAAGGGCAAAGTCTACGTGCGCCTTCTCGGCATGTTCGGTATAATATACCAAGGCTTTGAAACGCGGCTCACGCGCATAGTTTGCAGGGTAATTGTCCTGCGCCTGAACCGCGCAGACAAGCATAAATGAAAGGAAAAGCAAGGTATTTTTCATGGCTTAATACATTAAATATGGTACATCTTTTATTTACCGGCCGCCCAAAGGATTGCATTGGAAAACATCGTTTTGAAATCTTCCGTGTCGAACAATTTGCTACTGTGACCGATCAGGAAATAGACATTGGGCGCTTTCTTACGGGGATTAACCCATACCACAGGGTGGTCGCCCATTTTTATGTCCGAATCCGGTTTGTAACTCGATTCGTCTACATTGGCTAACACATGCACATTCGGACGGGGATTATTATTAAAGGTATAAAACTCGTCGTCGGGTACTGTGAATGATTCGCTCACGCCTTTCATCACAGGGTGCGTCTCGTCTTCCACGCGGATTGTCCCGTCGGCAAGCGGGGCGATATAGTTCTTGAAACGTATGTCTCCCATGAACTCGGAGAACCATTGCCACATACTGTACCCGTCAAATTCACCCAGCAGGCTGGCATGGTGGAATCCTATCCATCCCCCCAGACCTTCGTCGATGTAACGGGTAAAAGCCCTCTGCGCATCGTCGGTCCAGTGGTAAGGAGGGTAATCTAATTGTATAAACACCTGGTAACGCGAGAGGAAGGCTTCGTTTATCGAATCGGTGTTATTCACTTCCGTGAACTCGAAATTCAATTCCCCGGACTTTTCTTCCAGCCACTTCAGGCCGGCGTCAGTGAATCCCCCGTGCTGGCCGCCACGTTCGGTCAGGACTAATATCCTGAACCCTTCCTCTTGGGCCGTCTTTGTGCTGCAAGAGGGTAATATAAACGCACATAACAATAATAAACTAAATGCTGTCTTCATAATTCCAATTATTTTTTCTATTTAAAAATTTCCCTTGAATATGCTGCAAATATAGAGTTCTATGTTACCTACATAGAGTTCTATGTTACCAACATAGAGTTCTATGTTACCTACATACAGTCCTATGTTACCAACATAGAGTTCTATGTTACCAACATAGAGTTCTATGTTACCGACATAGAGTTCTATGTTGCCAACATAGAGTTCTATGTTACCGACATAGAGTTCTATGTTACCAACATACAGTTCTATGTTGCCAACATAGAGTTCTATGTTACCAACATAGAGTTCTATATTTCCGGAATTACCGGCTCAACTTGCGTCTTTTAATATTCTGCCGCAAGCGTTAGCCATTTACCGGCGGACGTTACCCATACTTCCTTGTAACAAGCGTTGTTAACCTGGGGCCAATAGGGCGCGTCTTCGTTGTCAAGCGAACGTATACCTACCGGCATCTCGCCTACTATTTCCCCTGACGAAAAGCTGTCTAACTGCGGATAGTTGTATCCTTCCCCGTAGATAAGGGACTGTCCGAAGGGGTTTTTGCCTACCGTCCAATACATTTGTTCACGGCCGATGGAGAGCAGTTCTTCGTCGCGAAGGAAGTTTCCGCATATGGCCGCCGCCTTGCCTGTGGACAGGTGAACGGCTGTGTTGCCGTTAAAGATGCTGAACCATACAGGGAAGCGCTTCAGGTAATGCTCATTGTCCAAGGGCACGCCTTTTTTAACCTGTTCGACAAACAATTCCTTCGCATTACGGGGAGGGAAGAGGTGAAGGCGGTAAAAGCCTGTCGAATCCTGGTGTTCGTCGATATGATAGACCCCGCTTGACAACATTCCGTATGGCGCTGTATAGGGCATGAGGCTTTTCAGGTAATCGCCGTACAGGCGTATTGATTCCACCCATTTATTATAGTCGGGATGGCCGGGCTGCGTTTCGCAAAGGAGCGTAAGAGCCTGCATATACACCTGTTCGCGCGACTGGTGGATGTAATGAACGATAGACTTCCTTGACTTGTCCCGGTAGAAGAACCCTTTGATGGAGGCTTTACCCTTCCCGACAGGCTCTGTGCGCTGGCAATCCAGCGTATAGCGGATGTAATCGGCGGCAAGGTCGGCGTAACGCCGTTCGCCTGTCAGTTTATGCAGCATGGCGGCAGCCCAGGATATTGTCGCCATGTACTGGCTTTCGGACGTATTATAACTATGTTCGTAGAAATGGATAAACTCGCCGTAGCCAACTTCGTCATGGCGTTTCAGGGCAAATTCAAAGTCCTCTTCCGCCACCTTGCGCAGGTATGCCTGGAGGCTCGGATCGTGGTCTATCGACATGGCGGCGTAAGCCTCGTAGGCTGCATATAGGAAGTTGTCGAAGGCTAAGTTCTGCACGCGCACCGAGGATATATCATCAAAGGTGTTAAAGATACCGTCCTGCCATATCAACAATCCTACGCTACTTGCCCGATAGCCGTCGCCGTAGCGGTTCTTCAGCACAAACTCCAGTCCCCATTCCGCCTCTTCGAGCAAGCGTGCGGCAAGAAGCTTGTTTTTGTCCTTGAGTTTGTTGTGCATTTCCAGCAGGGCATAGGCAATGTCGCCCGTCTGTAATGTCTGTTGCGACAAATCGCCGGCATCATGCCAGCCTCCCGAATAGGAAATCTTTTTCCCGTCGTGCTCGGAGCAAAGGTCGATATGACAAGCCCCATGTTTGCCGGGGACGGGATACCCGCAACGTTGGCAGAATATGTAGTTGAGCGTGCGCCAGAGCGAGTTTTCCCATATATTGCCGTCTATTCGGAAAGGAGGCGTCAGGACGTCTCCCGCCTTCAGTTGATAAGAGCCGGTGTTGTTGAAGGAAGAGAAATCCATCACGCCGAACTCGCCTATGCCGGTCTTTTCCTCCTTGATTTGTCCGCTAAAGACAGGGAGGCCCGTTTGCGCATCTACGAGTTGGAAGGCGCGGTTGTTATTTTCCGGCATATGCGCAACGGCCGTCTTCCTATCGTTCAACATATATCCGGTAGTGGAATACGCGATACTCCCGTTTGCCGGTATCCAGCCGCTTTCTATACCTATATTATCTACCTGCTGCAATTCTATGCGGTCAATGTAGTAGACCAGCGTGTCGCCCGTCGTCCTGTCTTGTCCCTTTATGGAAGCGCCGAAGGCGATGTTGTCAACCTTGTCTCTCTGTATGTTTCCTATGTTGAGGAAACAATGATTCCATTGGTGATTGACCAAGTTTACCAGATGAGAGACCGAGTTGAACGACAGGTTGAGATTCACCACCCGCGCACCTTCGCAATCAGGGTATATAGAAAAGGCTATCCTGTTGTATTGTCCCCAATTATCCCCATTTACGTTGAATATCGCACGAGCGTTGCCGTAGGTTCCGTAGTCAGGGTCCGAATCGCTCCCTTTCACCCTTACGCCAGTATGCGAAGGGAAGGTCAACTTAAGGCTACCGTTGCCCGATACGGTTTGTCCGACGGAATAATCTATCCTTCCCAGACCTGTATGGCTCCATCCCGAAATACTGTTATCGCGGCTTAAAGGTTTGCTGTAAACAGCCTTGTTTTTCAATCCGGCAGCTTCAAACGAACGTGAATCATCCAAGGGTAGCGGGCTGTGTATAATTCCTGTGGCGACGATGTCCTGCGTAAGCCTGGCGTCGGAGGTAACGTATACCTGTCCTGCTGCGGTTGCCGCGTACAGGCATAATGCCGCATATATAATATGGTTCTTCATAAGCCCTCCCTTAATCGGCGGATTGGCGTATCCTGGATCCCGCTAAGGCGTAATACAGCATAAACAATTCGCCGAAAACGACAATGAACCATGACCACCGCCACGAAGACAGGGCGTCGGCCAATATTCCCTGTAATAACGGGAGAATGGCCCCGCCTACTACGCCGATCATGAACACTCCTGAGGCTACGGAGGTGTATTTACCCAACTTGTCTACCGAAAGGGTAAAAATGGCGCCCCACATAATGGAATGGAACAATCCTACGGCCGTCAGCAACCAGGGGTTATTAAACACGATAGCCAGGACGGCAAGCAGCGCGGCCAGGATAGTCGTAAACGTCAGTTGCGTCCTCGGCAGGACGGTGCTCAGCGAACTGCCTACCAAGCGTCCTACAAGCATACCTCCCCAATACAGCGTAGCCATCAGGGCCGGATTGGCCAGCCCGCGGTCGATAGCGTACAGATTGATGTTTGCGCCGATACATACCTCTACGCCTACGTAGAAAAAAATAGATATGACGCCAAGCGTCAGGTGGCTAAACGACCAGACGCTCTTTTCCAGCTTCTCGCCCGCCTCCGCCTTCGTACCTTTTATATCAGGCATCGACAGCTTGTATAATACGCATACGACAACCACGATAACCGCCATCAAGGAGCAAAAGGGAATCATCAACTGGCTTACGCTAACCTCTTCCATTGATAAGCCGCCAAAGACGATCCCGGCGACAAAATACGGGGCGAGCGTCGTCCCGATAGAATTAGCCGAGCCGCCGATAGCCAGACGCTGTATGGATTGCGTCCCCTTAACGTAGCAAGCCGTCAGGTATGGGTTTATCACAACCTGGAGAATCGTAGCCGAAGCGCCGACGACAAACGAGCCTGCCAGGAAGATAAAGAATCCGTAAGGCACGGTATTGCCGCCTATATGCAGGTTGGAATCCGGGAAATGAACGGTATACCAGGATGAGAGCGAGAACAATCCCAAGCCGGCTATCATGATAAAGAGCGAACGTATAAGCGTCGCCTTATAACCCGAACGTGTAGTCCATACCGAACCTATACGTCCGCAAACAGGGTAGGCCAGGAACCAGGAGAAGGTGATAAGGGTTGTAAAAGTATTTTTCAAATCGCCTACACCTTCTAAGAACGCCGCCTTCAGTGGCGCTTGAAACTGAGTGTTGGCCGTCGTGAGGAAGCCTACGATAAAGAACAGGAATACCATCGTGATGAAGGGGACGATGTAACCGGCTTGTTTTTCTTTCTGTGTCATAATAGATGAGATTTTTTGTGTACAGGTAATGATAATAATGAAGCGGCTTCGGCATCGAGCAGAAACTCGCAGTTAGGATGAAGCTGGAGTACAGAGGCGGGAATATCCGTAGAGACAGGCCCTTCCAACATCTTTTTCACGATCTCCGCCTTATGGACGCCCTTAGCGACCAACACTATTTTGCGGGCGTGCATAATGTCTTTGATTCCCAGCGTAAGGCCTCCCAAGGAATGCTCCGGCGGGGTTTGGGTTTCCTCCCTCACTCTCTTCTCAAAATCAGGATCCATGGGCGATACCCAAGTGCGGCTCTCGAAGGGCGTGCCCGGCTGGTTGATACCGATATGACCGTTGGCGCCCAGACCGAGTATCTGGAGGTCGATACCTCCCCTGTCTTCCAAAGCTTTTTGGAAAAGGGCCGATTCGCGTTCAAAATCATCCGACTGGGTAGGGGGCATGATAAAGTTGTCCTCGCCGATACCCAGCGGGCCGGCTATCTGTTCCTTTATCATAGTGTAACACGAGCCTTTGTACTCGCGCGGGAGGTTGGTCAGCTCGTCGACATTGAACAGCGTAATATTTGTTACGTCAAACGGGTAAAGACGGAAGATGTGCGCCGCTATGGCGTGCATCTTCTTTGTCGTTTGTCCCGTAGACAGACCGATAACGGCATGCGGATTACTTATCATCTCGCCTATTATCCGCCAAGCGGCAATGCGGTCAAACTCGGATTCGTTTTTTGCGATGGTTATATTCATAATGTATATAATTCAGGCAATATTCATAGCAATGACGCCCGCCCCCATCAAACCGATGAACACAGGGTTAAGTTTGGTAATAACAACCCCATTGGTAACGAAGCGCAAGGTCGTAGGGTTCAGTTTTTCCAACGTCTTTGTATGCAGGTATCCGTCGGCTACCAATCCGCCTCCGAGTACAATCGTGTCAGGGTCGGTCACTCTAACCAAGTTCATTATCAGGTTAGCCAGCGCTTGGGAAGCATTTTCCACCAATTGCACGCACAGGGGGTCGCCCTTGCGGCTGAGAGCGAATATTTCATTCACCGAGACCCGTTCGCCTACGCCTGCTGGAAACTGGAGCTTCGTCTCATAGTCCTTGCATAAGGTCCTTGCACACAAGTCAAGGCCGCCTGCCGAGGCGATCAGTTCTACGCAGTCCGTACGCCCGCATCCGCATTTAAGTCCGAGATTGACACCCACCTGCGTATGGCCTACTTCTCCCGCATTGAAATGGCTACCGCGTATCTGCTGTCCGTTGACGACGAAGCCGGCGGCTATTCCTGTTCCTATATTTATGTACGTGAAATTACGGGAGATTTGTCCGAAGCCGAATTGCTGCTCGGCGCGCGTCGCCACTTTCACGTCATTGTCGATAAAGCAGGGTATTCCGTAATACTCCGCCAGTTCCTTGGCTAAAGGTATCGGCTGAGTCCTTTTCGGGTCTATCTGCAGCCATATTCCCTGCTCCGCATCTACCCGTCCGATTAAACCCACGCCCATTCCGGCAGGTTGACTGTTTACCCAGCCTATCGTCCGCTTATAATCATCTATGGATTCTTTAACAATATCCAAGGCCGATTGCTGGTTGAAAAAAGCCGACTCATATTTCTTATACTTCAGGATATTCCCACAATTATCAAGTTCCCCGATTAATATTTTGGTACCTCCCAAATCAACACCTAAGTATGTTTCCATGACACTAATAAGATTTATTTTTATTGTATGCAATAGTACGCGGTTTTATTGGATAAAAGGTTTATCTGTAATCAAAAAAAGTTTAAAAACAGACATTAGCCGTATATCCGCGCAAATATAAGTCTTTACGGCAGATAACGATGTGGTTTGTAAGATGAAATGCGTACATTATGCGCTCGTTTGCGAGTTGCGGGGCAAGCGCTTGCCCGGTATGCATGTTTTACTTCAAAATACGGTTCAGTTTATATTCCCGATCAATCCCTCTTTGCGTGCATTGGCGATTAGTTCGACCGGATTCGATGCGTTTAATTTCAGGTTTAGCTTCTTGCGGAACGAGAGGACTGTTGCATGTCCTATGCCTAACTGTTCCGCGATTTCAATGTTACTCATTCCTTTGGATACCAAATGCAGCACCTGTTTCTCGCGTGGCGTGAGGTTGACGGCCATCTTGGTTGTCTTCCTGATAACCTGTTCCATTTGCCGGCTGATGTATATCTCGCCGTGCATCACGGCGTGAATAGCTTCAAGCACTTCGCTCACGGCTTCGCTCTTTATAATGTAACCCGAAGCGCCGTTTCTCAACATTAATATTACGCTTGAGTATTCGTCATGGCCGGTCAGGGCTATGATTTTCATTTTCGGATAGTTTTTGTGCGCCTCTGCACAGAACATAGTACCGTCGCCGTCGGTCATATTTATATCAAGCAGCATCACATCGGGGCAATTTAACGCCAGCGTTCTCCTGCAATCCGACAGCTTAAACGAAAAACCCGTCACACGGGCGATACCCGAATTGTTGATTACCGGGACCAATAACTCCACAACCATTGCATGGTCGTCAACTATATGTACATTTATCATATCAATAGTTTTTATTTTCCGTTGCAAAAGTAGATGCAAGGCAAATGCCGTTTATCCCCTGATGTGAGGATAAATGTACAAAATTATCGCCATCTCTATCCCAGCCTCAACTCCGCAATCCTTAACCGGCAGCAAATTTCACCCGTTGTGCACTGAGAGACATGAGTTCGATGCAAGAAATTCTCTGCGCTCTTTCATTGTCAGTAAGTGATTTGCAACTACCCAAGTTCATAATCATGGAGACAACCGGCCGGCATAGGGACTTTTCCAATAAGTCTAATAATGAGTCTGTGATAGCGCGTCAATGCCGGAGTCCCGTTGTCTTCAGCTTCAAGTATCAGGTGTATCGTATCCCCTGGCTTTGCATCGGAGGGGACGTCGACTGATATTGACGCGGATTCAGCGTTGTCGATACTGACATTTCCGTCATACGAGCCTACCTTGAATTGCCACCACCGGATCAGCAGCGAATCCTTGTCCGGGTCGGTAACGGTTGCCTTGATTTTCAGTCTTTCGCCCGGAG